>DATLHP010000300.1:0-6909 GCA_035539835.1 Bdellovibrionales bacterium | reverse complement strand
ACGACTCACCCACTCAAAGAATACATCTCTGCTATCAGCGTTGGCTTTGACAAGGGCGGACCGCTTCTCGATCTTTGCTACGAAGAAGATGCGAAAGTCGGAACCGACATGAACTTCGTCATGACAAGCTCTGGCCGCTTCGTAGAAATCCAAGGCACTGCCGAAGGTGCCGCATTCTCGCGCGAAGAGATGGACGCAATGACTGACGTCGCGCTCAAAGCCTCGCGCGAACTCTTTGCTGCACAAGCCGAATTCGTCGGATCAGTTCTTCCCTTGGAGACGAAATGATCGATGGGAAGGCAACCGAAGGGCGTTCCCGCGACGCCGGCGGCGTCGCAATAGAATTGTGGTTCGCGAGTGGAAATCAGGGCAAGACGAACGAAATGAAGATGCTGCTGAATCGTTTAATCTCAGCAGGCCGACTCAAACTCCACACACAAAACGAACTTCCTGTTTTTTCGCAGCCGCCAGAAAACGGCGATAGCTTCGTCGCCAACGCTCGTATCAAAGCGCGCGCGCTGAAGTCGGTGAAATCGGGAGTATGGGTTATCGCCGAAGATTCAGGCCTCGCTGTCGAAGGCCTCGGTGGTCTTCCCGGAATTCACTCTGCGCGCTACGCCGGTCCGAAAGCATCTGACGGTGAAAACATCGCGAAGCTTTTGAAGATGATGACGATTCGTCCGATGAACAGCCGCAAAGGCGCGTTCATCAGCACCATCGTCGCTTTTGATCCAGAAGGAAAAGAGTACGTTTTCGACGGACGCATGGAAGGCGAAATCGCCAAGGCCGCACGCGGAACTCAAGGCTTCGGCTATGACAGCGTTTTCATCCCAGAAGGCGAAACGAAAACTTTGGCCGAACTCGGCATCGCTTTCAAAAACAAGGTTTCTCACCGCGCGAAAGCAGTGACTCAGTTTATGGAAGTTCTTGAAGGTCCAAAGGGACCGAGCGCGACACCCGATTGATTTCACCAGAGAGCTCACTCTCTGAGCGAACGACCCGGATATGCTTCAACGAGCCATAGATTTCGAAGTGACGCTTGGTCTTCTCAGCACAAGCGATCAGTACAAACTCACCACCAATGGCAGCCAATGCCTCGGCCAAACCGACCAAGTAGTAGATCGCTTGCAGGCAGATGAAGCGGTTGTTCTTGAGATCCAACGCCAACCGGTGATGCCCAGCTGCCATTAAATCCCCAAGCTCCATGGAAACTTCAGAAAGCGCTGCCGCATCCAATCGATTTCTCAAAGGGACGAGCGACCACGGCTGTGTCTGCGTTTTTTCTTGGCTGTAATTCACTGCATTGGAATTACTCATAAACGTACTTTATCGGCAAGCCGTATTGTCTCGCAATATTTAGAAACTGTTAACGCTCAAACCGAATTCAATGCCTATCTTCCTGGACTTTCCCTGGGGCGATTGTTAGACCAAGTAAATCTCAAAAACATAGGGGTGTTCGCTTGATCCCACAGGCACAGACCCATCAGCAGAAGCTCAAGATTTTCTCAGGCAACTCAAACAAGGCCTTTGCGGCCCTCGTTGCTCGTGAAGCCGGAGTCGAACTCGGCTACAGCGAGATCAACCGGTTTGCCGACGGAGAGATTCAGGTCGAAATTCACGAGAGTGTTAGGGGTGACAGCGTCTTTGTTGTCCAGAGCACGTGCCCGCCGGTCAACGAAAACTACATGGAACTGTTCCTGATGCTGGATGCCCTCAAACGCGCATCAGCCATGCAGATTACGGCCGTGATCCCCTACTTCGGCTACGCCCGCCAAGACCGAAAGGTCGCTCCACGAGCGCCTATCTCGTCAAAAGCGATGGCCGACCTGCTAACAGCAGCTGGAGCTGATCGTGTTGTTTGTGTCGACCTCCACGCCGCTCAGATTCAAGGGTTCTTTAACGTCCCGGTGGATCACCTTTTCGGGATTCCAACGATGGCCCGCTACTGGCGTGAACGCTTCGGTGCAGGCGAAGAATTCGTGGCTGTGAGCCCAGATGCAGGGGGCGTTGAGCGTACTCGCGCCTTCGCAAAACGCATCGAGTGCCCGATCGCCATCATCGATAAACGCCGTACGAAGCCCAATGAAGCCAAGGCTCTCCACCTGATCGGTGAGGTCCAAGGTAAGATCGCCATTATCGTGGATGATATGATCGATACCGCAGGAACCTTGACGCAAGCGGTTGACAGCCTCCTCAAGAACGGGGCAAAACAGGTGTTCGCCGTTGCGACCCATGCCGTTCTTTCGGGCCCTGCGATCAGTCGCCTGACCGAAAGTGGAATCAGTAAGGTTTTGGTGACTGACACCATCCCCCTGAGCCCGGCAGCTGCAGCGTGCGGAAAAATCGAGGTTATTTCGGTCGCCCCATTGGTGGCCGAAGCAATCCGACGGATCTACGGCAACGCATCCGTCAGCTCGTTGTTTGATTAATTGAATTTGAAACCGCTCGCGTAAAAAGCGCGTTCGGTGTGTAGGCAACCGACAATGGCGTCGGGCCGAAGCGAAGGAGTCCACATGGCAAGAGAGAAGATTGAAATCCCAGTAAAGAGCCGCGAATCAGGCAAGCACAACTCGCGTACATCACGCGCAGCTGGCCTCATCCCAGGCGTTGTTTACGGTCCAAAGAACGAGCCGATCAACGTTTTGATCGAAGAGCTCACAGTTCGCCGTTTCACAGGCCGCAAATTCGAATCAACAATCTTCGGTCTCAAGTCTGACGACTCGAAAGTGAACAAACTCAACGTCATCGTTCGTGACGTTCAAGTTCACCCAGTCAACCGTCGTCCACTCCATGTCGACTTCTACGCTCCTGATATGACGAAACCAGTTCGCGTCGCTGTCGAGCTTCGCCTCGATGGTAAACCTGCAGGTCTCAGCGAAGGTGGCGTTCTCGAGCATTTGCTCCGTCAAGTCGAAATCGAAGTTCTTCCGACAGACATCCCAGAGTTCATCATTGCCGACGTTTCAGAACTCGGTCTCGGCGATGCACTCCACGTTTCGGATCTTAAAGTCTCTGCAGGCGTTAAGATGATTTCGATGCCATCGCTCACGATCGCAACTGTTTCGATCCCGAAAGAGGAAGAAGTTGCAGCTCCAGTGGCAGCAGCAGAAGCGGCTCCAGGCGCAGCTCCAGCAGCGGGTGCAGCAGCAGCTCCGGGTGCGGCTCCAGCGGCAGCAGCTCCAGCAGGCGACAAGAAGAAGTAAGTTCGAACCGACCACGGTTCAATTTCGAAAGGCTCCTGCAAGGGAGCCTTTTTTATTTCACCTCGGACTGATATAACAGGCGCCTTATGTGGTTAGTTGTAGGTCTCGGAAATCCCGGCGGTAAGTACGCCATGACTCGGCATAATGTCGGATTCATGGCGCTCGATGCGTATTGCGCGTCAGTCGGAATGCCGAAATGGAAAGAAGAGCGCCAAGCACTCGTCACGAAGCTCAAGATCGATGACGAAGACGTTCTGTTCGTGAAACCTCAAACGTTCATGAACAAGTCTGGCGAGAGCGTTCAAGCTCTCATGCACTTTCATAAAATCGAAACATCGAATCTCATCGTCGTTCACGACGAAATCGATATCCCTTTCGGCGCCGTTCGCATTCATAAAAATCGCGGTGCCGGTGGCCACAATGGTATCAAGAGCATCACGCAGATGCTGGGAACGATGGACTACACGCGCCTCAAACTCGGCGTCGGAAAATCGATGAACCCGAACATCGATGTGGCGACGCACGTGCTACAGAATTTTTCTCCTGAAGAACAAAATGAACTCCACGACTATTTGTCTCTCGCTGGTGACGCGATCGAATCGCTGATCTTCGACGGTTACGATAAGTCGGCTTCGAAATTCACACGCGACGGAATCTTTCCGGCGCAAGAAGTGAAAAGTTAAAGGATAGAACTTAAATGGGACTACAGGTCGGTATCGTCGGTCTTCCAAACGTAGGTAAGTCGACTCTTTTCAACGCTCTCACTGCAGCAAAAGCTGAAGCTGCTAACTACCCTTTCTGCACGATCGACCCGAACGTCGGTGTTGTTACGGTTCCAGACGAGCGTCTTCGCAAAATTTCTGAGCTGATCAAGCCAAAGTCGCTGATTCCAACAGCGATGGAATTCGTCGATATCGCAGGTCTCGTTGCGGGCGCATCGAAGGGTGAAGGGCTCGGCAACCAATTCTTGGGTCACATTCGTTCAACGGATGCGATCGTTCACGTTGTTCGTTGTTTTGACGATCCGAACGTCGTTCACGTTGCGGGATCCGTTGATCCACTTCGCGACGTCGGCATCATCAACACCGAACTCATGCTCGCAGACTTCGAGAGCGTTGATAAAAAGATTCAAAAGATCGCGAAGACCGCAAAGAGCGGCGATAAAAACGCGATGGCTGAACACTCAGCGCTTAAAAAAGTTTACGACGCTTTGGCTGAAGGAAAACCCGCGCGGTCTGTCGACCTCAACGAGTTCGAACTTCCATGGGTCAAAGACCTTCACCTTCTGTCGATGAAGCCGGTTCTCTATGCTTGCAACGTCAATGACACTGACTTCCAAGCCGGCGGCAATCAGTGGGTCAAAGACGTTCAGAAATTCGCTGAGGCTGAGAACAACCGCATTGTCGTTATTTGCTCGTCACTCGAAGCAGAGATCGCACTTCTTCCGAAAGAAGACCAAGCTGAGTTCTTGGCTTCGATCGGAGCAACAGAACCAGGTTTGAACCGTTTGATCTTCGAAGCCTATAAGCTTCTCGATCTGTGGACGTACTTCACTGCAGGTGAAAAAGAAGTTCGCGCGTGGACCATCCGCCGCGGCTTCAAAGCACCGCAAGCGGCTGGCGTAATCCACACGGATTTCGAAAAGGGATTCATCCGCGCAGAGACTTACAACTGCGAAGATCTCTTTGCGCTGAAGAGCGAACAAGCCGTGAAAGATGCTGGCAAGTACCGGTCTGAAGGAAAAGAGTATCTCGTTAAAGACGGCGATATTCTGTTCTTCCGCTTCAACGTCTGATGATCTGGCGGTACGCACTCGTCGTTTTTTTCGCTTTTGCTCATGTCGCTCATGCCGACTCACCGGCATCAACTCGTTACATCGATCGCCCCTGGCTTCCGCTCCAGGGGGAAAAGCAGCTCCGGCTCAAATTGGATGTCGCCTTACCAACTCAGTACTACGGCGGCAATGGCGAGCCGACCTACTTACCAACGAGTACGATGTAAGAGCCCGAACTTTAGGACTGTTCACTCAGTTCTACTGGTAAACCCGACCAAAGGCTCGCCTTCTAAACTAATCTTAACTAAGTGAAACTCCGATAAATACTGAAGCGGAGGTGTCATTTGCGCCGTTTGTTCTTCATTGCATCAGCTGTCGTATTTTTCGCTGTCGCTACGATGTCGTGGTTCTGGCCACCGGTTCTATTTTCACTCGTGATCTTACTTCCGCTGTTCGCTGTTGGGCTTCAACATGCGTTTCAGAAGAAGAGAGCGATCTTGCGTAACTTTCCGCTGCTTGGAATGTTCCGCTACGGCTTAGAAAAAATCCGCCCTGAGATCCAACAGTATTTTATCGAATCAGAAACCGATGGCGCGCCCGTGGCGCGTGAGATCCGCTCGCTCGTTTATCAACGAGCGAAGCTTCAGACCGATACGCTTCCATTCGGAACACAGCGAGACGTTTACACTGAGGGCTACGAGTGGCTCGCACACTCTTTGGCTCCGAAGCATATCGATCCGCACTCGCTCCGCATCAAGATCGGCGGACCCGATTGCAAACAGCCTTATTCGGCAAGCGTCTTTAATATCTCGGCGATGAGCTACGGTGCGCTGAGCCCGACTGCTGTTCAGTCATTGAATGGTGGTGCACAACTCGGCGGTTTCTACCATAACACCGGAGAAGGCGGCATTAGCCCGCATCACCTCTCTGGCGGCGGCGATCTCGTTTGGCAAATCGGAACTGGGTACTTCGGTTGCCGCACTTCGACCGGAGATTTTTCTCCGCAGCTTTTCAAAGAAGCGTCTGCACATCCGCAGGTGAAGATGATCGAGATCAAACTCTCGCAAGGCGCAAAACCTTCGCACGGCGGAATTCTGCCTGCAGCGAAGATCACACCTGAGATCATCGCTATTCGTAAAGTCGAGCCAGGAAAAGACGTGGTCTCACCTCCAGCGCATCGGAAATTCAACGATCCAAAAGGTCTACTCGCATTCGTGCGTGAGCTTCGCCAGCTGAGCGATGGAAAGCCAGTCGGATTTAAACTTTGTGTTGGCCAATACTCAGAGTTCATGGCGATCTGCAAAGCCATGATCGAAACGAAAATTCTTCCCGACTTCATCACCGTCGATGGTGGCGAAGGCGGAACTGGTGCCGCACCACTTGAGTTTTCGAACTCAGTCGGCGCTCCACTCGAAGAAGGTTTGAGCTTCGTACACGACACACTCTGCGGCTTTGGGCTTCGCGATAGTATTCGTATCATCGCTTCCGGAAAAGTGATGACCGGATTCAATTTGTTCTCTCGAATTGCACTCGGCGCCGATCTCTGTAACTCGGCTCGCGGAATGATGCTCGCTCTCGGATGCATTCAAGCGCGTCAGTGCAATACGAACCACTGCCCGGCCGGTGTTGCGACAAACAATGCGAATCTGTATCGCGGCTTAGTGCCGTCTGATAAAAAGGTCCGCGTTTTCAACTATCACCGAAACACGGTGCATGCGTTTGCCGATCTTCTCGGCGCCGCTGGGCTCGAATCCCCAGACGCAATTCAAAGGTCTCATGTCAGCCGCCGTGTTTCCCGTGATGTCGTGAAGACGTACGAGCAGCTCTTTCCTGGAATTCGCACAGGATCTTTTCATCGCGGCGATGTTCCGGTGAAATACCGCGAGGCATTTGATCGTTCAAATCCTCAAAGCTTCACGCCACGTATGCTTG
>DATLHP010000299.1:0-16345 GCA_035539835.1 Bdellovibrionales bacterium | reverse complement strand
GATCAGCTTTCTCCCGGTCATTACATTCCCCGATTCAGCAGCGAAGTTCCCACTCTATTTCGGCGCTGGCCTCGGCATCGGCATCTTCACAAGCAATCTCGGCGGGCAAGAATCTTCGCTCGCGCTCGAGTATCAGTTGCTTGCCGGTGCTCGCATTTTTGATTTGTTCCGAAATGTCGGTTTCTTTGCTGAGACCGGCCTTAAAAACCATCTTTTCCTAGCGAGCGACGGTCAATACAACGGCTTCTTCGTATCAATGGGACCGGCGTTTACATTTTGAAATTCCATCGCGTCCTTGCTGAACATACAGTCACCGCCCTCGAAAACGTTTTCGAAGGCGGCTATCAAGCCGATCGCGTTCTCGAACGCCTTTTCAAAAAAGAAAAGAAGCTTGGCGCACGCGATCGTCGTTTCGTCGCCGAATCGACTTATGAGCTCATCCGCCACTGGCGAAAGTTCATATATCTTGCCGGACTTGAAGAAAAAGAAACTCTTTCGCGCGGAGACGTCGTTCGCCTGATCGGTGTTTGGCAGCTTCTCAAAGGCGAAACTGTGCCGCCTTGGCCAGAGTTCAAAGGCCTCGATCAACGACGCATGCTCGAAAAAGAAAAAGGGATTCGCAGTCTTGCTGTTCTGGAGTCGATTCCGGATTGGCTCAATGAATTTGGCTCAAAGGAACTCGGCGAAGCTTGGCCGGATGCCCTCTTCCAACTCAACAAAACGGCCCCTGTAGTTTTACGCGCGAATCGGTTGAAAACGACGCGTGAAAAACTGCAGCGCCGCCTTGAAGACGCGCGCGTCGAATCGTTTCCAGCACCAGACACAGAAGATGGACTGATTCTCCGCTATCGTAGCAACGTCTTCACTCTCGATGCCTTTAAAGAAGGTCTTTTCGAAATTCAAGACGGCGCCAGCCAGCAGATCGCGCCGATGCTCGATCCGAAACCGGGCGAGCGTATCATCGATGCATGCGCGGGAGCCGGCGGAAAAACTCTGCACATGGCTGCCTTGATGAAAAACAAGGGCAAGATCATCGCGATGGATGTGACGGACAAGAAGCTCGACGAACTCAAACGACGATGCCGTCGCGCGGGTGTCGATGTTGTCGAAACGAAATTGATCGACTCGATGAAAGTCGTTAAACGACTCGAAGGCTCAGCCGACGCCGTTCTTTTGGATGTTCCGTGCACCGGCATGGGTGTGCTTCGTCGCAATCCGGACAAGAAGTGGAAGCTCACTCTCGAAGAAGTCGAGCGTCTCAAAATACTACAAGCGCAGATTCTAAATGACTACAGTCGCATGGTGAAGAGTCATGGTAGATTAGTTTATGCCACATGCAGCATTCTGCCATCCGAAAATGAACTGCAGGTCGAGGCATTTCTTGCTGCGAACCCAAATTGGAAATTAGAGCGCGAACGACGTTTTATGCCAGGCCAAGAAGGGTATGACGGGTTCTACGCAGCCCTACTGATCAACAAGAATTAAGTTAATTTGATTTACCCGCAGCGCTCGCGCTAGTGCTGCGGCTCCCTGGGTCATACAAATATCAAAACAAAATCTGTTTTCGGTATTTAGGCAAACTTAACAATGCCGATGCGTAGTCATGCGCAAAGAAGAAGTCCGAACAGCGACAACAACTAAAATAGTTTACAGCCTCGGCGTCATAGTCTGGATCGCGCTGTTCGCCCTTGCGTTCTACATCCGCGCGTCTTGAGCGCTTTCTATTACTGCCCGAGATTTTGTTGCTTCAAAGCTCGATAGAATACATCGACAGCCTGCTCTGTTGCAGGATCTGTGCGGTGATAATATTCAATTGAAACTGAATACTGAAGGTCGCGCATACTAACGACGCTCAAACGCCCCATCTTCACTTGCTTGCGAATCGAGTGAGACGGCAAGAATCCCCAACCGAGACCCGATTCGATCACTCGTTTCAATGTTCCGACGTTGTTCGTTTCGAAAGTCGGTTCAAGTTTTATTTTTTCGTCGTCAAGCATGCGATTCAATTGGCGTTCAAACCCTTCATAGCGCTCTGTCAAACGCATATACGGGCGTGAAGCGAGATCTGAGATCTTCGCTTGCTCCGGAACTGTCGCGTCGCGACCACTCGCAGCCAACCACATTTCGTCTTTGAACAATGGACGCGAAGCCAACCCCTTCGTCTCAGCATTCATTTCAGTGCCAACATCTGGAAGAATCGCAACATCAAGCTCTCCGCTTGAAAGCGCCTTAAAGATCTCATGAGCTTCTTTGTAGACGAGAGAAATCGAAATCTTACTATTGTGCTTCATGAACGAACCGATCGCCGGAGAAATCAGCTGAAGCCCCAGAGAGTTCAAAGTTCCGATACGGAGCGAGCCTTTGACGCCCTCACCGACTGTTTGAATCGCGACTTGAGCCTGTTGAGTGAGCGCGATGATTCGTTTCGCATAGTCGTATAGGAGCTGACCTTGCACCGTTGGCTTTGCATGGCGGCTACCACGATCGAGAAGCGCCGTTCCGAGTTCGTCTTCGAGGTTTCTGATTTGCTGACTCACCGCTGGCTGAGTCAGGTAGAGTTTTTCAGCAGCTGCGGTCATGCTGCCTTCTGAAATCACGGTCGAGAACGTAATCAACTGCTGAAGATTCATGTGCACTCCTGAGCGCGCGACGCTCGTTTCTTGAGCTTAGGCCGGTTCGAGAAAAATTGCATAAGAATCGCTAATGTCCAGACGTCGCTTTTCACTCAGGACTTATGTCTCGTCTCACTTTGAAACACATAGCAGCCTGAGGGTGTCGCGGGCAAAATCAGGTTGATAGGATTCAGCTAGGCGGGTGCATCTATGTTGCTTCGATCTCTTCTCATAGCGTTGAGTTTCTGCGCGCTCTTCGCACCATCAGCTCACGCGAAGATCTTTCGAAATGCTTATGTGAGTTTCGAACTCCCCGAGAAATGGGATTGCGTGCTCGAGCAAACTGAATGGGTCTGCAGACCCACTGATCCCGCGATCGCACGCCAAGCCATCATCATTCTGACAGCCAAAGAAGTCGGCCCGATGGACAGCCTTGCGCAGTACACTTCTCACCTTCAAACACCGCGCACGATCGCGAGTCGCACCGGCCAACCGATGACTTCGCAAATTCTCAAAGTCGAAAACCGCACGATTGCCAATCACACGTGGGTCGACGGAATGCATCGCGGGAGCGAAGTTCCGAACTATATCACTCGCTATCTCGCGACGACGAAGGATCGCATTGCGGTTCTTGTTACATTCTCAGCGCACGTTCTCTATTACACGAAGTTCAGCAACGACTTCTTCCGCGCCATTGAAAGCCTTCGCGTGATCGCGATGAAAGCCGATGGCAAGGGCGGCGGCATGGGAGCTGGTGGGCTCGGTTCTGAGACCCTTGGCTCCGGTGGCAGCATGGGTATGGCAAGCGATCTTGAGGGCCTTCCTGAAGAAGGCGACGGTGGTGGCGGAATGAGCGCCAAGGCTCGCTCCATCCTCGGACTTGCACTTTTGTTAGCGGCAATTGGCCTCTTCCTCGTTATGAAGAAGAAAAAGAAGCAAAAACGATAGATGGCGGGCTGCAGAAGGGGCTGAAAATTTTGTAAGCTCTACGCCCGACTACTCTCTGACGCCGAGATACCCCAAAATAGAAACAGTCCCTTAAGATACTCGCGGAGTTTTTCAACTGTGCTTATTCAAGATCTGACATCGACATTCTCTGATATCGTTCAACGCACTTATGCTTTCTTCGACCAACTCGGTCTTTCAATAACCGGGCTTTTGATCGTCGGAGCGCTGTTTGCTTTGGCTTTGATTTTTGCGGTTCGCGAAGCAGCGACATGGTTCTTTAAGATTGACGACGTCAAAAAGGATCTTCGCCGCGTGCGCGATTCTTTGAACGAAATCGAAGGCGAACTTCGAGCACTTCAAACAATCATGGCCAAGAATCGTGAGCGATTTGAAAAATCAGAAGATGATTTGGTCGATTCACCAGAATCTGAGCCCGCTGCCGTTGAGCCAGCCCCTAAGAAATCGACGACGTTTCCTGTCGTGCACTAAATAAAAAAAGGCACCCCGAAGGGCGCCTTTTTTATATTCGTCTTTTGAACGACTAGAACGACTTACCAGCCGCCGCGTGAGTTGCCACGACGATCGCCGAACCCGCCACCGCCGCGATTGTCGCGTGGAGCTTGTGGTTTTGCTTCAGTCACGTTCATTGCGCGACCTTCCCAATCTTGACCGTTGAGCTTTTCGATTGCTGCGTTTGCTTCAGAATCGCTCGACATTTCAACAAAGCCGAAGCCTTTGCTGCGACCGCTGTCGCGGTCCATGATGATCTTAGCTGATTCAACAGTCCCGAATGCCGAGAATGTCTCTGCCAAGATTTGATCCGTCGCCGAATACGGAAGATTGCCGACGTAAAGTTTCTTACCCATGTTTTGCCTCCAGAGGCTGGGAGCCGCTTCAGAGGATATGGGCACTACGCCTGTAGACTCGAAAGGAGCGATATTGATAGGCACAGTCTAACAGCCTAGACCAGCGAAAGATATAAACAAAAAAGAACGAGCGAAAACACGACGAGACGATGATCGCGTAGGCTTCTTCAGAGTACTCGTAAGTATCGCCAGCTATAGAGGAATACTGAGAACTTCAGCCTCAGCCTTCGGTCAATTGTAACAAAACCCTGAGAATCGGACTTTGATGATATTCTAGTATTTTGCCTGTCTTCTATCTGCCTGATCCAAGGAGATCGTTTTGAGTAAAGTACTACGCATTGGCAACCTCGCCCCGTCCACAACTGCGCCTCGACTCAGGGAAATCTGCACTGAGTTCGGCCAAGTTTCAGAAGTAAAAATCGCCGAATCACCATTCTCTGGTCAAAGCCGGGGTTTCGGATTTGTCGAGATGAGCTCGCTCGCTGAAGCGACTGCATGCCTTTCAGGATTAAACGAACAAGAACGTGATGGCCGCAAACTCGCTGTTTCCGAAGGGCCTTCAGGACAGTTTAAGAAGCGCGCTGCTCGGAAGGCTCGATGAATATCCGACCGAACCCTTGTAAGAATCTGAATCACGGTCGCAGCAACGTTTCGATCGGATTTTGTCCCGAATGCGGAGAACGTTTCGATTCAAAGAAATCATTGATGTGCAACACTCAGAAGCACATGGACTATCGCAAACAGCGTTTTGTCTTCTGCATCGATTGCGGCGGGAAACTCGCCGGAATTAAATAAGAACAGTCAGCGTTTGAGTTTCAGTTCAGTTTTCAGTCTTGAAACTGTAACCGAACTGAAACTCCAAACCGAAACTCCCAACTGTCTTAGAGCTCCGTCGCCTTTTTCACCTCAACCGCTCCCTCTGCTGGAGCGATTGTTTTCAACTGCGGTGCTACTTCTTTTGCATTTGAGTAGACGAGGATCTTCATTTTCTCTGGTGTGATGTACTTCTTAATCGCGTCGTTCACATCTGAGCGCGAAAGATCGTCGACATTGTCGAGATAGTCGCTGAGGTAATCGTCAGGGATTCCGTAGAGGCGGAGAACCATGAGATTGAATGCGAGCTTGTCGGCACTTTCGATCGACGCCGGGAAAATACCTTTCAAGTAGCCCTTCGCACGGCTGACGTCTTGATCAGTGACGCCATTTGTTTTGAACGCTTCGAGAACTTTCAAGGTTTCAGCAACGGCTTGCCCAACGCTTGCGTTCTTCGTGAACGTCTCAACCGTGAATGGCCCGCGATCTCGACGTGCATCGAATGATGAGCCGATCGAGTACGTTAGACCGAGGTCCTTGCGAAGGCGATCATTCAAACGACTTGCGAAAGCTCCGCCGAGAATCGTGTTCGCCAAACGAAGTTTCAAGAAGTCCGGGCTATTGCGCGCAATACCGATGTGACCAAAACGAATCTGGGCCTGAACGAGATCTGGCTTATCAAGCAAACGAATTTGAACACTCGTCGGCTCTGTCACCTTCGGCATTTCTTGCTGAGTCACTTCACGATTTTCCCACGCACCAAATCCGCTCTCGATGCTCGCCTTCATCTCCGGAGTGAACTTTCCAACGACAGCGAGAACCGAATTATTTGGCCGATAGAAGCGAAGATACTGACGGATCAGATTACGTTTCGAAAGAGACTTCACTGCTTTCGCAGATCCCGTCACTGGACGGCCGTAGGGATGAGCTCCGAAAAGGTATTCGCTGAACGCGAGATCAGCATAGAGATCGGGGTTATCGACCCGACGCTGAATACTTGCAAGCATCTGCTTACGAACGCGCTCGATTTCAGCATCCGAGAAGCTTGGCTCGGTGGCGATTTCGATGATGTTTTTCAAAAGCGTATCCGCTTGAGAAGAGATCGCACTCGCTGAAACCAACGAATAGTCATAAGACGACGTCGCTGAGAAATCAGCGCCCATCACGCCCAAATCACGAGCGATCTGTTGCGCTGATCGCTTCGAAGTTCCTTTGTCGAGCATTTCGGCGATGAATGCGCTCAAGCCTTCTTGTCCTTCTGGATCAGCAGCTGCACCCGTTTTTACGAGAAGGGAGAAGCTGATATATGGAAGACTTTCATCAGGGACATAAAGGATACGAAGGCCGTTACCGAGAGCCTTTTCTTCAAAACCGCGCAAGAGAGTGCTTCTGCTCTTCTTGATAACGACAGTGCCCGCTTGCTTCGTTGGTTTAGCCGGCGCTTCGCCGGCTGCCGTTGGAGCCGAAGGTGATGAACCACTCGATGCGCAGCCTGCGATGAGAACCGATGCCAATAACCAATTGAAAACTTTCGACGACATCTCAATTCTCCTTCTTCGGCTGAAGAACGACGAGAGTGCTCCGCTCTGGAGTCAAAAATTCTGCCGCTGCTTTGCGAATCTGCTGTGGTGTGATCTTGTTGTAACGTTCGAGATCCTTGAAAAGGACTTCGTAGTCTCCGTAGAGGATTTCATTGATCGCCAACGCCTCGGCCTTGCCGTGCACTGTCGTCAAACCATCGACGTAGCTCTTCATGACTTGGTTTTTCGCCTTTTGAAGTTCTTCATCAGACACAAGAAGGTTTCGTGGGCGCCACATTTCGCCGTAAACAGCGCGCTGTGCTTGATAGAAACCAACATTTGGCTTCATCGTGACATAGATTTGGAACATTCCCGCATCTTGCATTGTCAGATTGTATGCGCTGGCAGAACTCGCGATTTGCTCTTTGTAGACAAGACGCTGATGCAGGCGGCTCGAGTCTCCGTTACCCAAAATATTCGCCAAAAGATCGAGGGCGTAGGCTTCGTCCGTTCCAGCTTTCGGAGCTTGGTACGAAACTACGAACTGCGTCGTTTGAACATCGCGCTTCAAGTATGCCGAACGAGTTCCTGCTTGAGCTGGCTCTTTCGGACGCGGTTTTTGCGGAAGCGGCTGCGCCTTGATGCTGCCATAATACTTCTCGATCAAACGCTTCGCATCTTTGGTCTTAAAGTCACCGGCAACGACGATGACGGCATTGTTTGGTGCATAGAACGTGCGATGGAAGTCTTGAGCGATTTTCTCTGTAACGTTGTCGAGGTCTTTCATCGAGCCGATGACTGGCCAACGATAAGGGTGAACACGGAATGCCGTCGCAAAAAGCGCTTCACGCAAAATTCCACTCGGATTGTTGTCCACACGGAAGCGACGTTCTTCTTTAACGACCTCACGCTCAGCTTTCAAAACCGAGTCACTGATCTTCAAGTTCTCCATGCGGTCACTTTCGATATCGATGACGAGCTCAAGTTTTGAACTCGGCAGATTCTCGTAGTAGCCGGTGTAATCAGTTGTCGTGAACGCGTTGTTGGTGGCGCCGTTTGCTTGCAAGATCAGATCGAATTGATCTGAAGAGTAGCGCTTCGCCCCTCGGAACATCATGTGCTCGAACAAGTGTGCGATACCCGTCAGACCCGGTGTTTCGTCTTTTGAACCGACGCGAAACCACGTCTGATAGCTGATCAAAGGAACGGTGTGATCTTCGTGCAAGACGACCGTCAAACCATTCGGAAGCTTGAACTTCTCGACTTTAAATTTAATCTGCGACCCGATGTCTTCAGGCGGCGGCGCCGTTTGCGCAAGACCGGTCGACGAAACAAGCACGATGACTATCGCGCGAAGCAATAAACGCATGAGCAGACCCCTTCCAATGGGAATTCATTGAAAAGTGTCGCGCGAGCTGGCCTTTAGCACAAGGATGTTTATTGCAGGTTACTGCACTAGAAACTGATTGAAGTAGATGTCCTTAATGACACCCGAGTTCATAGATCGGTTCAACGCAACCGCAATCTGATCTTTCAAGAAAAGCTTGCCTTGAATACTCTCGACGTCGTCGAAAGTCTTTCGGTTCAAAATACGAACTATCTCGTCGCGGGCGGCTGGACTATTGCGAACGATTTCTTCGAACCCTTCTTTATCCAACATCTCGAAAGTCATCTCGACTTTGATCAAGCGGCTCGGCGAGCCTTCGAGATTCACCAGGAACCCAGGCATCGTGTACATAACGGCTTCTGGAGTTTTGCCTTCGGTGCGTTGCGCCTCGAGCTCAGCAATGGCGGCTGGCTCACGGAGCGTCGGCGGATGATCGCCCAAAGTCGCTTTATAAACCAGAAACGCGCCTCCACCGACAACGGAGAGATTGAGTGCCGCGAGAATCGGCATCATCAAAGCGCCCATCTTGCCCGATTTTGGTTTATCTTCGCTCTGACTTGCGTCTGCGGACATTCTTGCTCCCCGGCCCTAGGTCTGATTTCTTATCGGTCTCAGAGCGCATTGCTTGATGGATTTTGAGGTTTTTATTTCCCCGTTTTCGCCTCATAATTATTCAAGTCTGCCCATCTTGATTTGATTGGCGTTTGTAACGACGTGGCGGAGCTCGTTTATGTGGACGACAGTAAGAGATTCTAAAAAAATGTTGATGAAGTTGACGCTGATTCCAGTGCTCGCGATGAGTTCATCGATCGCATTTGCGGATGATGCTCCTGCAAAACCGGATGCGGCGTCTCAGATCGACACGGTTCCAGCAGGCCTGGTGCAACTTCCGCCGAACTCTCGCTACTATTCGCCGTTCGCTTTCGTAGTAAATAAATCTGCACGCACCCTCGCTGTATGGCACCAAACCGGAAAAGGCCTCACACGCGTCGCCGAATTCCCTGCGGATCTCGGAGCTGGATCTGGCGACAAGAAATTCGAGGGCGACAAGAAAACTCCAGAAGGCATCTACTTCCTTCTCGAGATGCTCGAAGGCAACAAAATCGATTTCAAGCTCTATGGTAAACGCGCCTTCACCACCGACTATCCAAACTATTTCGACCGTCGTGAAGGCAAAACCGGCTCAGGCATTTGGCTCCACTCGGTTCCAGACAATGTTCCACTGACACGCGGATCGCGCGGCTGTGTCGTCGTTCGTAATGACGTCATCGTCGGTCTCGATCAATACATCCGACTCGGCCGCACGCCGATTCTGATTCAAAACTCGACTGAAACTTTGACTCCGCCGCAAGCCACCAAGCTGAATGCCGAACTCGCTACGTGGTTGAATAACTGGAAGTCTGCCTGGGAAGCGAAGAACATCGACGCCTACATTTCGGCTTACGGTGATGAGTTCCACTCGATGGACATGAACATGAATCGCGAGCAATGGAAGACCTATAAAACGAATTTGAACTCACAGTACAAGACCATCACCGTTCGCCTTTCAAAACCGGCGATTCTCGCCGATCGCGATCGCGTGATCGTGCGCTTTCTGCAAGAATACACATCTGATCAACACGCTGACTTCGGTGAAAAGGTTCTGTTCGTGAAGCGAACCGGTGATCAATTTAAGATCGTCGGCGAACAATGGAAGCGCGAAACGAGTAAAATCGCTCGCGAAGAAATCGAAGCAACGACCGACAGCACCACATCCACTCGTGCAAGCACCGACAGCACACAAACTCACGCGTCGACAGCAGAGTCTAAAAACTGATTCACGACAGAATCTAGGAATAAAAAAAGGCGGCTCACCAGCCGCCTTTTTTTATTTACATTTCTATCCCTCGTGGAAGGGTGCGAGAGCCACCGAAGGGCTCTCGCGTGACGCCAGAGGCGGCACAAACACATTATTCCTCAGTCGAAGCTTGGCCGAGAGTCACTTTCTCGACGTTTGAAGACAAATCAGGAAGTGAATCGAGGTGTTTCTTCGCGTCTTCTTTCGAAAGTTTTCCGCGGCTGACATGCCATTCGAAAAGGCGTTTGTCGTACTTCAATTTTTCAACTTCTTTGCTCAATGACATGCGTTTCCCCTCTTAGTTCCAGTACTGCGGATCTTTTTTATCTTTATCTTTGTCGTCGTTGTTTACCACGAGCCTCAAGCCACGTCCACGACGCCCCGATGCCTTGCGCCACTTGCTCTGCTGGAAGAACGTAAAGGTCTTCAAAAAGATGAAGCCCGCAACCAAGCCACCCAAGTGCGCCAGGTTAGCGACATCACCGCCACCAATTCCATTATTGAGCAAAGTGACGACCTCGACAGCACCGAGAATCATGACGAAGTACTTCGCCCGCATCGGGAAAAGCATCATGAAGTACACGATTCTCTCACCGAAAATCATGCCGTAAGCCAGCATGAGTCCGAAGATCGCGCCCGACGCACCGATCACCGGCACCGTCCAAACAGCTGTCGGATTGAAGATCAAACCATGCACAAGAACGACGAGAACATAGAGAACAGCTGCGCCGATTCCGCTCGCTGCGTAATAGAGCGCGAAGAACTTCGAGCCCCAGCGCTGCTCAAGTTCGCCACCCAGCCACCAAAGCAGCAGCATATTGAACAAGATATGCATAGGGTTGGCAGAGTGGAGGAACATATAGGTCACGAATTCCCAAACGAAGTAATTCGCGATCACATTGTTCGGAACCAGTCCCAACACGTAAGTGATGATCTGATCTTTCAAAAAGATCTTTTCGATAATCAGCTGCACGACGAGCCAGATTGAAACATTGGCGATCAGTAACGCCTTCACGACCGGAGTCATCGGCGCCATCATGCTGAAGTTCATCTGCGGCCCTTGGCCTCCGCCTCTGTAACCCATCAGCCATGCCCCTTTTCACTGAGTTCGATCAAAACGCCACCTGTCGATTTCGGATGAATGAAAGCGACTCTGCAGCCATGCGCGCCGGCCTTTGGCGTTTCATTGATCATCTGTACGCCTTGGCTTTTGAGCTTTTCGACGATCGCGTCGATGCCCTTCACTCGAAGACAGATGTGATGAATGCCAGGGCCACGCTTATCGAGAAATTTTCTAATAGGACTATCATCAGCCGTTGGTTCAAGAAGTTCGAGGTTCGCGCGATTTCCGAGGCGTAAAAATCCTGTCTTCACACGCTCTGACGGAACGTCTTCGACTTCCGGCGCACCGAAACCCAGTTTTTTATAAAACTGAGATCCCTCTTCGAGGGTTTCGACAGCGATGCCGATATGGTCCAACTCAAACTCAAATCCGAGATTCTGCAAAATTCCGATATCCTTGATTATTTCGTGCCGAAATAGGGTAACAAACGATCGAATGTCTGCTCAAGAGTTTCAACCACGACCTTGGTTTCAGCGATCAATGGAAAGAAATTGGTGTCGCCATTCCAGCGTGGGACAACATGGTAATGAAGATGCTCTGGAATCCCAGCGCCGGCCGCCGAACCTAGATTAAGACCGACGTTAAAGCCTGCAGGCTTGTATTCCTCGCTCAAAGCCGCCACCGCACGCCTGACGGTCGCCGTCACAGCGTTGAGTTCGGTTTCATCAAGCGCAAGCAGATCGCCGCAATGACGCGTCGGCAACACCAGTAGATGGCCCGAATTGTAGGGATACTTGTTCATGACGACCATCGCATGCGCGTCACGATAAAGAAGCAGACTCTCAGAACCTAGCCCCCTCTCTTTCGCGGCACAGAAAACACAGCCATTCGGACGATCAATTTTATGGACGTACTTTAGGCGGTCAGGCTTGAACAAGACCGCCCGTTGTTGAGGCCAATCCTGTTTCTTACGCTTCGGTGCCTTCGTCTTAGGACGACTCGAGCGCCCACTTCCACCTTTTGCTGCCTTCTTACCAGAGTCTCTTCTCGCCATATGGCAATCGCAACCCATCAACGAGAAAAAGGCCAGAGAAAAGGCCAAAGAAAGAATCAGAACCGAGAGACGAAGAACGCAAGCCTGCTCAAATCTTTGACAGCCAAAACATCCTGGAAAGCATTTGGCCTTTGAGACATTCAGGCACCTGAAGTGCATATCTCATCTCTGCATTGTTTCTACGGGGTGAGATCATGAAATCGCTTTTGTTTTCGACTTTAATTCTTTTTGCTCTTGCAGGCTCGGCACACGCTTGCCCAGAAACAACATCGTTCGACTCTGGAAATCTCGTTGGTATCTGCCTCGATCATCAAGGCGGAGCCTATGTAAGATCTGGTGAACATCTTGAACTCCTGAGATGCGCCAATACGAAATGCGCATTCGCCACAGCCGAAATCAAAACTGAAAATTATCGCGGAACCGTCATTGAAACAGGGATCGGCATCGATCTCGTCGAACTCATGCGCCCTATCATGTCTGGGAGTAGTGCGAAGGGGCCAGGCCCGCTCGTCTTTTCATTTCCAGAAGTCGCGCTCGTCTGTTCAGCACCACTCGCTCAAGAAGACTTCGATCACCTGCAGATCGAAAGACGCCTTGAAGACTTCCTGAAATAATAAAAGGGACGCTTGCGCGTCCCTTTCAAGATTCAAACTGTTAACAGGCTTACTCGCCTTTGTTCTGATTCAAGCTCTTGAGCTGCTCTGCGAAGAGGTCGCCCATTGTCGTCTTCGAAGTCGAAGTCGCTTTCTTCACGTAATCTTCGACGTCTGCCTTAGATTCGCGGAGTTTTACGAGCTTCGCCGACAAACCGATCTTACGAGCGTCTTTGTCGATCGAGATGATCTCTGCACGAAGAGTTGCACCAACTGACGTCGCCTCTTCAGGCTTGTTGATACGCTCCATCGAGATTTCAGAGATATGGATCAAACCTTCGATATCAGCTTCGAGCTCAACGAAGACACCGAAATCAGCCAACTTCACGACCTTAACGTCATGCTGTGTACCGATTTTGTATTTGTCGTCGATGTGTGCCCAAGGATCTGCCTCGAGTTGTTTCAGACCGAGCGAGAAGCGTTCGTTCTCGATGTCGACTCCGAGAACAACCGCGCGGACTTTCTGTCCTTTCGCGAACATCTCTGAAGGATGGTTCACGCGCTTTGTCCAAGAGAAGTCAGAGATGTGAACGAGACCGTCGATACCTTCTTCGATGCCAACGAAGATACCGAAGTCAGTGATCGATTTAACTTCGCCCTCAATGATTGTACCTGGAAGGTAGTTTTCTTTGAGTTCAACCCATGGGTTCGGCTGAAGCTGCTTCATACCGAGGCTGATGCGGCGGTTCGCGCCGTCAACTTCGAGAACAACCACATCGACTTCGTCACCAACATTGATGATTTGCGAAGGATGTTTCACGCGCTTCGTCCACGACATTTCTGAAACGTGGATGAGGCCTTCAACGCCTTCAGCGAGCTCAACGAACGCACCGTAATCAGCAAGCGATACGATTTTGCCTTTGAGCTTTGTTCCTGGAGGGAATCCAGCTTTTGCTGTCTCCCAAGGATCTGCCTGAAGTTGTTTGAGACCCAGAGATACACGCTCGCGTTCTGTGTCGTACTTCAAAACTTGAACTTTGATTTCGTCGCCGATGTTCAGGATTTCCGAAGGGTGCTTTACGCGGCCCCACGACATATCCGTGATGTGAAGGAGACCGTCCATACCGCCGAGATCGATGAACGCACCGTAATCGGTGATGTTCTTCACGATACCCGTAACGATTGAACCTTCCTTCATTGCATCGAGAGTTTGCGAACGAAGATTTTCGCGCTCTTCTTCGAGAAGTGCACGGCGGGAAAGAACGATGTTTCCACGCTTCTTGTTGAACTTGATGACTTTGAATTTGTACTTCTTGCCGATGTAGATATCCATGTTGCGAACTGGGCGCAGGTCGATTTGTGAACCTGGCAAGAACGCTTTCACGCCGATATCGACAGACAATCCGCCTTTAACTTTGGCGATGATCGTACCTTCGATAAGCTCTTCGTTTTCTGCGGCACGAGAGATGTCGTTCCACGCACGAAGCATATCTGCTTTGTCTTTAGAGAGAACAACCATACCGTTCTCGTTTTCAACGCGATCGATATAGACTTCGACTACATCACCAGGCTTTACGCTGCGTTGACCTTCGACCATACGGAATTCGTTGATCGGAATGAGGCCTTCAGACTTGTAGTTGATGTCGACGAGAACGTAATCGCTCTGCACTTCGACGACGGTTCCTTGAACGACGTCTCCAACTTTAAAGTCTTTTTCTTTCACCGATGCTTCGAACATTTGGTCGAAATCACCAGCGGTCTTTTTCGTGCCGTCTGCATCATCGAGCAGGGCCATGATTTTTGCGTGCTCTTGTTGAGCCTTAGTGAGATTGGTCTTTGTCATAAATGGTTATTTGTTTCCTCCTTTGAGATGCCCGGGATAAACCCCGCCATCTTTGTGTCCACGTCATTTTCCAAACGACCGATCAAGCAGACCATTTTGCTCTGGGAGTTTTTCGACGATGTGGAGTGGTAGTTATGAAGGCGAAGCCCCAGTGATGTCAAAGGCTTAGTGGCCACTGTACGGGAATCCGGGTAGAGCGGTGAACCCTTGTACTTGGATCCCGGAATATTAGTGGGAGAACCGGTGGTGTTGGCGGACCATCGCCTCAATGGCGTCGACCACCTCTGCCAAAGAAAGCTCTGTGGTATCCAGGACATGGGCGTCTGTTGCTGCCTCCATAGGAGCGGCCTTACGAGCGGCATCCTGGGCATCCCTAACCTTTTGCTCTGTAATAAGGTGGTCGACTTCCCGACCCTCTTCTTTCGCGCGACGAGCGGCTCTATCCTCAGCTCTCGCAGTCAGGAAAATCTTCACGTCGGCATCAGGGAAAACCACGGTTCCGCAGTCACGGCCCTCAGCAATCAGGCCCGAAATGCCCTGCGCGCATTGGCGCTGCGCATCCAGTAACGCTGATCGAACCTTCGGAAAAGAGCTGATTTTAGAGGCGAGACTTCCCACTCTTTCGCGGGAAACTTCGTCACTGACATTCTGCCCATCAAGGTAGACGCATGTCTGTTCGGAAGTCATGCGCACTGACCACATCGGGCTTTGCGCAATTTTCACAAGTTCAGATTCCTTCGTAAGATCGACACCCTTCGCGTCTGCGACGTATGCAAGTCCGCGATAGAATGCGCCCGTAGAAACCCAGCTCCAGCCAAAACGGCGGGCGAGTTCTCGGCTCACGGAAGACTTTCCGCTCGCTGCTGGGCCATCGATAGTTACTATGAATCCGTTAGTCATGTTTGTTCCCGGACTATTTCCACCTTGAATCGAACCGCTCGTCAACCTTAGACTGACCCGTCTTTGGGAGTGTGAATGTCGAGCCGTGTGGGCATATGGGTTGGAGAAACGTTCGCGGAGACCCACGCCCTCAATCAAAAAGGTCAGGTCGTCCTTAACGACCGTTGGTTTCAATCCAAAAAAACTTTGTTCGATGGCTTAAAAGCAGCCATTGAAGCGACGAAATCAGCTGATGGCGAAGTCTTTTTAGTCAGCAGTCGCGGAGAATCTCTTGTCGAAAGACGACGAGGCAGCACGCCGACGGTTTTGACCACGGCGGGCTTCGAAACCTCTCTGATGATCGAAGAGCGCGGGCCACAACGGCCGACACTTCGTACATCGCGCCCTTCTTCCGTGATTTCTGCTGATCGACTTTTTGGCATCAGCGAAAGCATCGACGCTTCAGGCGCTGTCGAAAAACCGCTCAAAACTGAAGAACTCGAATTTTTGAAAGCGAAACTCGAACTTTTGAAGTCGCGTGAAATCGCGATTCGCTTTATGCACTCAGAAAAAAATCCAGTGCATGAAAAACAGGCTGCAGAGTTTTTCCGCAATCTCGGTTTCAAAGTCTTCACTCAGCACGAACATTCACGACCCGTACAGCGCGCATACATTGAACACATCATGCACGAAGAACTGGATGCTTTGAAAAAAGCGGCGGCGGAAGCTTTTCCGGGTTGGAGCATCCGACTTTGGAGTGACAGTGGTATTTTGACCGAGTGGACGACCTACGCATCGGCTCTCGGCGGAAAATCGAAAGCACTTTCGCGCTCGATCGCAAAAACAGGCTCTGTTGCTTTCTTTGGACTCGAAGAGTTTTCGCTCTTTAAGGGCAATGGTGGCGCGCAAGTTCTTCCGGTTCAGCCGACG
>DATLHP010000298.1:0-5255 GCA_035539835.1 Bdellovibrionales bacterium | reverse complement strand
CTTTTAAACTTAGTGAATGACATCCTGGATCTCGCAAAGATGGAGGGTAGGCAGGTCGTTGCGGAAAGAAAAGATTTCGAACTGAGAGAGACAGTTGTACGCGTCGTCGACTTGTTTGCCAACGCCGCGCGAGAAAAGAATCTGAAGATCGTTTGCAATATCGACTCAAGCGTTCCGGCACAGGTGAGCGGGGATGGTCGTCGCGTCGAACAGGTTCTGACGAATATTATGGGTAACGCTCTCAAGTTCACTGAACAGGGAGAAGTTCAACTTTCGGTGAAGTGTTACAACCAAGAAGATCATCATTCATGTGTGTTCTCGATTAAAGACACCGGAATCGGAATTCCTAAAGACAAGCTGCCGATTCTGTTCGAACGATTTAAGCAGGCCGACGAAAGCATCAAGAGGCGTTTTGGCGGCACGGGCCTCGGCTTAGCCATTTCGAAAGAACTTGTTGAGCTGATGGGTGGTAACATCTGGGTCGAAAGCGAGCCGGGAGTTGGAACCGAGTTTAAAGTCTCAGTGTCATTCACGCGCGCTCAAGAAACGGGTCGTCGAGGGCTGAATGCCGAAAGTCCCATCGGGATTATCGAAGAATCTCTGTGTACCGAGGAACATCCTGCCCATGTACTGCTCGTCGATGACTCGGCTGACAATCGCGATGTCATTCGTGCCTATCTCGGTAAAACAGCATGTCAGGTTGAAGTGGCTGAGAACGGAAAAGTCGCACTCGACCTTTTCAAACGAGATCATTTTGATCTTATCCTTATGGATATGCAGATGCCGATTATGGACGGCTACACGGCAACGAAAGAAATTCGATTTATTGAGGAATCGAAGGGCGTCCCGCATACTCCGATTATCGCCTTGTCGGCTTATGCCATGAGCGACGAGGTTGAACGCAGCCTTAAAGCTGGCTGCGACGATCATTTGAGTAAACCCGTTCGCAAGCGAGAGCTTTTAGGCGCTATTAATCACTATTTGCATTAAAGCACGATCGCCATTGTTTCGACGGCTGACTAGTTTATTGACGTTCAATCCACTTCAGTCGTTTCGCCTCTCGGTACGCCCGTTGAACTGATCAACGGACTGAGGGGGAATACATGCGCAAGAAACTTCGAGTTTTCATCACAGTGTTGGGAATGCATCTCGTCGCGGCGGCGATTGTCTTTACAGACGTCAGTGTTGCGGAAGCGAAAACAGCAAAGCATTCAGCAAAGAAAACGGCTCAAAAGTCAGCCAAGAAAAAGAACAAAGGCTTGGCGAAGAAATCGAGTAAGAAAAAATCTATCGCAAAAGCGACAGTACTTCCGAAGAAACGCAGTGCCGATAAGAAACGACAGCACGCGGCCATTGTTGCCAAACTAAAAGATCAAGAAAAGAAGGCAAAAGCGAGTGCACCTGAAATCTCGCTCGAGTCGAGTATCTTAGGTCCAGAAAAAGTGCCTTCGCGCGATATCGCCAGCGCACCCATCACCGCTTCCGCCGGGCCAGCGATGAGCGAGGCTGAAGAAGATCTATTTGGTGCCGAAGACGAGTTTCAAAAGGCCGTCGATCTCGAGAACGGTGTTCCGCCCTCGAGCGACGAAGAACTCACTTTGGATGATGAGTAATCATGCCGGTGATCGGGGTGTTCCCAGGCGAGCTGCTGATGCGTAGCCTGCGTATGCCCCGAGTAGAGCGAATATCGCATGCGTGAGGACTTCAGGCCCATAAAGCGGCATCAGTCCGAAGAGCGTGTTCGTCGCCGGAAATAGTCCCAAAATCGCCAGTGCACCCATGACGAGAAAAACGATTCGCGAATAGCGGATCGAACCGGTGATGCTATTGGACGTAATGACGCCCGCGAGGCCGAAACCCAAGAGAGCCAGCTTGTTCAAGATGTTGAGTGGAAAGATATTGAGGAACAATCCATAGCTGACATCGAAGCGGAGTGGCGGCAACCAAGGTGGGTGTGCCGAAAGCGCTGGAATCATCGAAAGCGCACCCATGACCAACATGACGATGCCGCCCCAAAATGCAAATGCTCGCGAACTCATAAAACCCCCTTCCAATGGAGACTTCATTCTATCTACGAGGGCGTCGCAGAGAACTTATCGTTCTCTGCAAATGGAAGAAAGCGAGACTCGTTATCTCAGAGCTTGCAGGTCTTTTCGGTTCTACCGATTTCAAACAGTTTGGGACACTTCTTGAAAGCGACCGCAATGTAGCGCTCGACCTCACTTACAGTGAGAGTGATCGGTGAGAAATGAAGTGGCATTTCGCCCTTGAGATCCTGAAGCGTCGAAAGAGTTTTTTCGAAGTCTTTCGAGCCGCCACCATAGGCAAGAATGGTTTCGAAATTTTGGATGTAGCTGGCAATGAGCTCTTTCATCTCTGGGCCTTCATAGATCGCAACGTTTTCGAATGATTGATATTCGGCGTTGTAAGACCAGTTGTATGAGCCAGAGTAGACCGTTGTGCGGTCGACGATCATGTACTTGTGATGCATCTGCGGAGCGTAGACGAAATTCCAAACGAAGCTATAGTACTTCAGATGCATTTCGATTCCCGCATCAGCCAAGAGGCGCGAGAACATCAAACCCGATTCGCTGCACTCAACCTCTGTATGGGTCTTCATGCACTCTTTGAGTTTCTCTTGCTGTTTCTTTGCGCCCATTTTTGAAACGTACTCTTGGCCATCAGAAACGACGACGACATGAACGCCACGTGCGACGGCAGCTTTGAGAGCGTCAAAGAGTGGTTTTGAGCGAAAGTGTCCGGTCGCAACAAGCACTTCTTCTTTTGCCTGGCTAATAGCATCGATCAGAACGCGGTCGACCTTACCGGTTCCGTCATCGGATTCGAAGTTCGTGAAGCTGATTCTTTGGCGTTTTGCATCGAACTTCGGTTTGAAATTGCTTGAAGTGAAGAGTGCGTTTTCAAAATTCTTATGGACGGCCTTCTTGTCTTGGCCAGCTTCGATTCCGTCGACGTCATTTTTTTCGCCGATGAGATTGCTGACTTTGTTCAGTGCTTCGAATTCAGATTCGAAAGCGTCGACGAGAGTTGCACAATCATCGCAGAAGACGAGGTTTTCGTCGTACTTCTTAGAGCCAGCACTTCCGCTGAGGTTGCCTGACGAATTGACGAGCCGATCCGAATCGATAACGGCAAATTTGTGATGGTTGGTTTCATTCACCCAGCGAGCTGAAGCACCGGCCTCTTGTAGGGGCTTTGCGAAGAGGCGGACGGCTTCGTCGTCTCCTTCGTTGATGATCAAGCGAACCTTCACGCCCTCTTTCATGCGCTCAAGCAAAATGTCGCGAACTTTTGTGGAAGAGAAAGTGTAGATCGAAAGATCGATCGACTTTTTCGCTGTTTTGAATTTTTCGACGAAGATGTTCTCGAGGTCGTCGACCGGAGAGAAGTAAGTTTCGTACGCATGAGCGAACGAAGAAAGAAGCGAAACGATAAGCGCGAGGAAGTAAGTTCTTTTGAACATTGGGCTCTCCCGGGTTTTCGAAGGGCCGATTTTAACATCGGCCCCGCGAAAGCACTTAAAAAAGCCCGTCTGAACGGATTCTATGGGTAAAATTTAGTCGTGCTTCAGGCCTGTGCAGACAATCGATGTCTTTTCGCCGGTTTGCCAGTTGTTCTCGATGAACGTGAAATCTGCCGGGCCTTCGAATTCGTCAGAGTGAACCATCGTAATGACGAGCGCTTTAGCACCTGTCGATGTCGGAAGGACTGCTTGGAAAAGGTCATGGTTGAACGAAGCTGTTGCGGTCGCAGCATCGATCACGGCTGGGTGACCGACCATGAACTTGTCGCTGCCAACAGTGACTTCGACACGCTCAGTGAGTGGGTGGTGCATGCCGTTTTCGAAGATCATTTTGCCGACGAGCATCGAGCACTCAGTGCCTTTGTTTGTCGTGCCTTTGTGGGTGCCCGGCTCCATGTGAGCGAGAGCAGAGAAGCTGAAGAAAGAAGCGGCGAGAACAAGAGCAAGTTTAGACATAAAAAAACCTCCGAAGTGGGATTTACTCCGGAGGTAGCGGTGGATCAACTGATCGAGAATCTATTTTTCTAATTGAAAGCGAATTGGATACTATTCCGGGTCAGCGACGTAATAGCGACCTTTTGTCGTTTGCAGCGAGATCACATCTCTGATCTGTTCTTTAGCGTAAGGCTTGAGATCAACCGGCTTCTCAGCAATGACCAGTGGCTTTGATTTTACTGAGCGGATCCAAACCGAGCGACCGAGTGTTGATCGCTTCTTGTTGTCGATCGATTTGAGCTGAGCGATGACGACTTTCGCACCTTGTTCGATTTTTTCGTTAGTTACACCGTCCGGAACGATGACTGCCTCGCTAGTGTAGGCGTCGACGTAGACGACTCTGACACGAACGCTGACTCCGTCGCCCTTTGGTACCTCTGAGTAATGTCTGCCGACACACGGTTTATCATCTGCCCAGCGATGAACCGTATTGGTGACCGTGAACTCGTCATCAACTTGGACTCCGGCTGTATAGCCTGCCTGAATAATGACCGAGTGTCCTGGAGAGTCCACGTCTGTCGAACTTGGCGGGAGTTCAAGAACACGAGTGAACCAAGGTTCACTATGATTTTCTTTAGTCAGCATTTCTTTGCTGAGTTCACCGAAGGTCCTTTCGAGTCCCTTCAATGACAGCTTACTCAATGACGTCGATGAGTAGTGTTCGTAACCAAGACCGACTTTCGAGAAGTCGATTTTCCCTTTGAAACCGAATTCAGACGCTTTGACTTGAGAAGTCGTAAACATCGGTTGCATCTCTGGTGAGAGGAAGGTTGTTGCCGTCATCTTGCTTGAAAGTTCTGATCGTTTGATATCAAGGCTCAGATCGAGTCCGATGTTCTTAAGAATCGTGTTCTCAGCAAAACCGAAACTGACCTTGTTCTGATCCTTAAATTCAAATGCGAGGAATTCAGAGTCTAGGATGTAGTCGAAGTGAACGACTTCACATGCTGGACGCTTGAACTCGACGTCTTGATAGGGTCCAGGCTTGGTCGGCTGGCCTGGATTCTTCGAAAACTTGACCGGTGCCTGGTACTTTGCACAGCCCGTTGCAGCCAAAAGCCCTAACGCGATGATGCTCTTACGCATGATGACCTCCACGAAGGTCTGATCGGACCAAAGGCGACGCAGACTTTAGTTGAACTCGACTAAACTAGACGAATGGTTTGAAAAGCTAGACTAACGACGCGCGCAAAAAGCTGGCTCAGCGCCGTAACCT
>DATLHP010000297.1:0-4612 GCA_035539835.1 Bdellovibrionales bacterium | reverse complement strand
CTGCTACTGTGCTCCCAATTGGACGATTTTTTTTGTCGGCCTCTATTTGTGAGTACTGAAGTAAATTTTGAGCTCTTTTGATTTCAAGATCAGTAAGTCGACGAGCTTCGGTCGCTTCGAGAATGTGAGTCTTGAACTCTACGGGCTTTAGACGCTTTACCAAAAGCTGGTAAGCGGAAGGGTAGGCTTGATGTTTCCCATCGGTGATGCGAACGATAATCGTGTTGCGAGGTGCGAATGGATACGTTTCGGCATCCAATGCATTCATTGCTTCGACGGTGTCGGCGGCAGCTTTAAAGGCGTCTTCCGCAGCTTTTGGACTGTCTGATTCGAATTCATAGGTGACAATTTGCGTTCGCGCAGCGACTGTGCCTTCTTCGTTAGGCGAATCGTCCAATGGCTGCGAGCCGAGCTTTATCGTCTGCTCGTCATAGGAAACGCGCAAAGACTCGTCGGCATAAGCAGAAGTGCTTATACCCAGCAAAAGCGTAGCTACGAAAAGTCTAAGAAAGTGCGCCATCTTAGGAAGAACACTGCAGGATACAGGCCCATAGGTATTTCCGCCTAGGGTGCTTTAGTACGAAGCGCCCATTCCGCCACTTTTACTGAAGCTCCTGAGCGTTTTGCGACTTCGTCGCGAAGACGTGATGCGATCTTTTCTCGACTGAGAGTAAGAGCGTCTTCGAGGGAGTTTTCGAGTTCAGTTTCGTCATTCACACAGGTGACAGCCGTGATCTTTTCATCGAGGTGCACGGTTCTGAACTCGATCGCTTCGCGATTGTTCGTGTGGAGGGGGCCTACGAAGGTGAGGCAGCCAGCGGCCAAAGGTTCCATCACGCTGTGAACTGTTTTTTTGAACGAGCCCCCGACAAACGCGAACTGCGCTTTCATGTAGAGCTCGGCCAGAATTCCAATTTGGTCGACGATCAAAACATCTTCTTCCCAGCGAGCGGCGCGACTGTAGAGCGTATACGAGAGTCCGGCGTCTTTGAGTCTTGTTTGCAGTTCTTTGAGATGCGACGGAGTCGGCTCGTGCGGAGCGAAGATAAAACGAACTTTTGATTTCATGGAGCGTGCGCAGGCAACGAGAACCTTTTCGTCTTCTGACCAAGACGAACCAGCGATGAGCGCGGGTTCATTGCTTCGTGGTCCCGTGAAAAGTTCGTTGCGAATCGCTTTCG
This sequence comes from Bdellovibrionales bacterium, assembly GCA_035539835.1. Classification (GTDB taxonomy): domain Bacteria; phylum Bdellovibrionota; class Bdellovibrionia; order Bdellovibrionales; family JAMPXM01; genus DATLHP01. Next base: position 3,431 of record DATLHP010000297.1, on the reverse strand, counting down.
GATTTTCAAGACGTGTTCGCACTTGATCGTAACGGGTGTCTCCGCCGACTTCGGCATGGGCACCGAGTTGCTGAAAGTTTTTTCGATCTGCTGGCGTTACGGCGAAAACTTCGCCGAGCAGTGGAAAGACCGAATGCGAAACCCAGCGTCCCAATCCGCGCATCCGTCCTGAATTGTCGGCGAGTGTTGCTGAAAACAAGAGCGATGGAATGCCGCGAGTCTTTGCCGTACGAACCATCTCGGGCCAGGCATCGGTTCGTGCGATCAAAAGAGCACGCGGTCTATGATGATCGATGAACTTGTTGAGATCCAGTGGCGAGTCCCACGGAATTGGGCAGGCGAAATCGACATCTTTGAATTTCTTAATCGCAGGCGCCATCGTCGGCGAAAAGTACGTCACCAAAATTTTTTGAGTGACGAGACGGCGTTTGATTTCAGTAATGACCGGTTTTGCGTACTCGAACTCTCCAGAGGCACAGTGAAACCAAACGGGTTGTGTGCCGGCTTCAAAGTCGAGCCATGGTTCGCCTTTGCGTTGTTCGAGGCCAGCGCGGATTTTTGGTGCAAACGGGGCTGCAGCAGAGAAAGCCCCGCGGAGAAGCGGCCAAGCAATCAGTCGATAAAGAAAAAAGAAAATCGACGTCACGCCTTTGCGCCTTTCAAAAGCATCGTTTGAAGCATTTTTGAAATCTTCTCAGGAGTGAGTTCGACAAGGCAACGTTGGTAGAGCGAATTGATGCAGCGACCGCGGCCATCTTTTGAGCACGGTTTGCACGAAAGAGTGATTTCTGCGATTTGCGACGTCGAATGACTCGGATACCCGAATGCGGTCGGGCCGATCAGGGCGATTGCCGGAACTTCCATTTGATCCGCGATGTGCAGCATTCCGGTATCATTCGCTACACAAGCATCGACGAGTTTCAAAAGGCTTGCGCTCTCATCGAAGCCAGTTTTACCTGCGAGGTTCAATGTGCGTTCAGGCGCGGCGGCTGCAATCTCTTCGAGAAAATGATCTTCGGGGCCACCCAGAAGAACAAACGAGGACATGGGCGAGAGTTCGATCAATATTTTCCAGTGTGAAATCGGCCAACGCTTCATTTCCCATGCAGCTGACGGCGCCAGTGCAACGACGGGTCTTTGCAGCAGGGCTAGTCGAGACTTTACGCTCTCGCTCAAATTGCCTGACGGGAAAAACTGTTGTCCGCTCGGTACAGCCGGTTGAATTCCCCATTTTGAAAGCGGTCGATGAAATGATTCGGCGCCTCGAAATGGTGTCGGCAAACGATGGATGCGAAAACGAAACAAGAGCCATCGATTGATACGCTCTTTCGATCTGCGAACGAAGCGGGCCTGCGGGCGGCGGATTCTTAGGATTGCCGAAACAAAGAAAGAACGAACGTTGGAATGAGCGTCGTAGATGTGAGTGTAAGGCGTTTGTCCTAAAGACCAAGCAAAACGAAGGAGTCCGAGAAACCCTTGTTTGCGGTCGAATGAAATCACGCGATCGAGTGCAGGGTGTGAAGTCAGTAGATTTTGAAAGTCCGAGCGGACCAACCAATCGACTTTTGATTCTGGAAATGTCTGTTTGAAAGCTCGTGGAACCGAAGCGCCTTGAACGATATCTCCGAGACTGGAGAATCGAATGATCAGAAGATGATTCTTAGAAGGATCTAAGCTTTGAGGCACAAGAAAGCGTACCGCCTTGCCTCAAAAAAAGAAAGCAGCTCATGTCGAGCTGCTTTCGTGGATGTGTAACCTCGAGCTTTAGCCTGAGGCGTGTTGCTTAGCGCTTGCGGGCGCCAGCTTTTTTCTTACGACGTCCAGTCGATAGATGTGATTCGAGGTAGCCGCGAGTTTCATCGAGGATTCGGTTGATCACGTCATTCGACGGAATTTTGTAAAGGTCGATCAAAACTGCAATCGTCTCGAGTGGTGGTGAAACGAGTCCACGCTCCCAGTTCGATACGAATTGTGGTGATGAGTAACCGAGGACTTTTGCAACGTCCAACTGACTCAAGCCACTGTCCACACGTTTTTGGCGCAGATAATCGTTGAGCGTTCGCATTACTAGTCTCATCATTCCTCCCTGTCCGATATTGATGAGCAAAGTACCAAACATAATCGGTTCATCAAAGAAAAAACGTCTGTTTTCAAGTACATAAAGGATATCTTAATATTTCGGTCGTTTCGCATTTAGCAAACTGAATTCAATCACAAACAGGCCAAATTTATGATTTTTCCGAAGGAATTCGCGGTGCCAAGCTTGAAAACGTGACAGAGATTGCCACACTTTGAAGCACCCCAAAGTCGCACTTGTTAAAGAATAGATTTTGCACAGAATCTTTGCATTGCTGTGTTTGTGCACTCCGTGGCGACGGTTGCCTTCGATCTTGCGAGCCAGTTACCCTTGAGGTCTCTAGGAGTAATTGAGAATGAGCACGCAACAGGCACTGGATTCGGTTTTTTCAAATCTCTGGAACGACTACGTCGCATTCAATCCACAAGCAAAACGGATTTATGAGCTAATTTTTAACCACGAGAAGAAAGCTGATCCAAACGTTAAGGAATTGATCAACGATCACGTAGCGCTTCGCACCTACAACGTTCCTCACATCGGCCTCGAAGCTCTTGGTCAGCTCTTCACACGACATGGTTACTCAAAAGGTGGCGAATACATCTTCGCAGATAAGAAACTTCGCGCATGGCACTTCGAACATCCTGACAAAACACTGCCAAAAGTGTTCATTAGCGAACTCGAAATCGAAAAGCTTTCTCCGCTCGTCCAAGAAACTGCAAGAAAGGCAGCCAGTGAAATCGATCCATCGCGCGCAAAGCGAGAGGATTTTCTTTGGTCGCGTCGTCCTTGGCGCGCAAGTCATGCGACTTATAAAAAGCTTCTGGAAGAATCTGAGTATGCGGCGTGGATGTATGCATTCGGATTCCGTTCAAATCACTTTACGATCTCCGTGAACGGCTTGAAGTCATTTAAAGGTCTAGTTGATCTCAATACTTTCGTAAAATCTCAGGGCTTCGCACTCAATCAAGCCGGTGGTGAAGTCAAAGGAACTCCGCAACAGTTTCTTGAGCAGTCATCGACGCTCGCTGAGTCGACAAAGGTTGAATTCGACGACGGCGTTTTCGAAATTCCTGCTTGCTACTACGAGTTTGCACTCCGTCACCCGATGGCAAATGGCCAACTCTATCAAGGCTTCGTTACCTCGAGTGCTGACAAGATCTTCGAGAGCACGAACGTGAAACGATGAAGAGTGCGATTGTTGTTCTGCTCGGAGTCCTTGTCTCTATCGGTTGCGTTTCAACTGCCGATAAAAAAACGAATGGAAAGAATGCTCAAGGGCAAACATTCTACGTCGATTCTTCGAAGGGCAATGACGAGAGCACGGGGCTTGCTGAAGAAAGCCCATGGAAGACAT
>DATLHP010000296.1:0-4094 GCA_035539835.1 Bdellovibrionales bacterium | reverse complement strand
TTGCCATGAAATCGCCGTTTGAGTACAAGCGGCAAAGATCAGAATAATATCGCGGAACATTTTTGAAGAGCGCGACCATGTCTGTGAGAAGCATGCGCGATTCGTAGTGTTCCTGCTTTTTCTCAAAGAGGGCGAGTAGGCCTTCGTAGGCAGGACGATAATTCTTATTCATTTTGCGCGCGGCATTGTAGGCAGCGACGGCATCGTCAGTGTTGGGAGTGTCTGCTAAGACGTCGCCTATCAATGTCTGAACAACATAGTCCTTCGAATTCTTTGAAAGACAAAGTTCGAGCGTCTTCAAGGCTGCAATCGAATTCTTGTTTGCGCGATGAGCTCGAGCGAGAACGAGAAGCCCTTGTCGACCCAATTTCTCCGAAATAGGAGTAAGAAGCGCTATGGCTTTTGCGGGGTCACCGGCTTTTTCAAGCTTTGAAGCCTCTTCTATTTTTTCAGAAAAATCTTCGACGGCCTCGACAGAAGCGGTTTTACGGGCGCTCTTAGTCGGCGTATCTTCTTCTTCATCGAGCTGAATGCTGTCGAGATCACTCATCGCTTTTTTCGATGATTTCGTCTTAGAATGAGACGTTTTCTTTGCGTACGTCGAGGTCTTGGCGAAACCAACCGAAGTCAGCGTCACGCAAGAGAAAACCAAGACTGCTACACGAGCGAAATACTTCATTTTGAGACTCTATCTTCCGATCAGATAAAAGAATTCTGTCCTTTATCGGAACAGATGAAGAAAAGTCTTAGATGAATATGAGCGCACCGCTCCGGTCCCAGAAGGGGCAGGGAACAGTCGAATACGTCCTCGTTTTGATGATCACCGTCGTGCTCATCTTGACTGTTATTGCGCGCTTCAATGATTCATTTCGTCTTTACAGTGAAAGACTCTTCGACGGCTACTTAGCTTGTCTTCTCGAAACCGGAGAGCTCCCGGGTCGAAGTGCTGAATGCGCAGCTGCCTACGAGGGTTATGCTTCTAGTGGAAATCCGGTTGTCGCAGGAGACCCGCTTGGTAACTGGAGTGCGAATCAACCAAACTCCGGCTCTCAACCTCCTGCTTCAGGCTCAGACGGCTCGAAAGATGGCGATGCAGGAACTAGCGGTGGAAAAACTTCTGGAGAACCGTCTCAAGCCAGCAGTGGCAGCGCCGGTGGCGGAAGTGAAGTCGCCTCAAATGGAGGCCAGTCACAAGGCGGATCGACGTCCGTCGGATTTTTACGTAGCGGCGGAGATTCAAAGCGCTCAACGCCAGTTGGAAAAGCAGACGGGAAAGATCGAGCAGCCGCAGGCAATGCCGACTCACTTCTTGGGACGGATGCTATCGGACAAGTTTCCGGAAGTGACTATGCGAACTCACGCAAGAAGAAAACGATCCTTCGAGATTTCGACTATTTCGGACAAAAAGAAGACGAAGCGAGAAAGAACGACCGTCCAACGACGGCGGCCATTGCTAAAGACACCGATGGTCAAGAAACGCTAAAGCCCAAAAAAGTTGCCGAGCCTGAACGAAAGCCAGCTGTGGCCAAAGAGACCAATAGCGAAGGGTTTTCGTTCGGATACATGATTAAACTGCTCTTGATTGCGGCAATCGGAATCGCAATCGTCATTTTCTTCGGTGGTCAGATACTCCAGGCATCAAAGAGCTGGGAGAAATAATGACGGGCACTCCCGTTGGCCTCTGCACTGTGTCGGTATAATGATTTCACCGCACAAGTACCTCGGCTTTTTGCCTTTCCCTTCAATCGAACTCTGGGCTATCTCGACTTTCGCACAAGCGCATTCATCTGGGAGTTCAGAGGGGAAATGGATCGCATCATTGAGATCAATCGCCGCAGTGTATTTTCTTTGGAGGAAGCGCAAGAGCTTCTTCCGATCGTTTTTCGAATCACCAAAGCCTACAGTCAAAAAGTAGAAGCAATGATCGAGCGCCTTGATGCGATGACGGGCGTCGCGGATGCCGCGACGTCTTCGCTCGAATTTCAGGTCAATACCCTGATTCAAGAGTGGCAAAACAAGGTTCAAAAGCTTGGCGCATTGCCAAAAGGCCTTTGGATTGCTGATTTCGACTCTGGCGACGGGTACTTTTGTTGGAAGTTCCCGGAGCGTCGAATCGAGTATTGGCATAAATACACTGATGGGTACAGCAAACGAGTTCGAGTGATCGAAGAGGTTCCGCCGATCTCGATCACCCATCACATATCTCGCAGCTTGCGACCGATCGAAATCACTGATTAAGTAGCCGGCATGCGCGTCGGCCTTAGTCAGATCAATGCAACGCTCGGGGACTTCTCGGGCAATCGTGAGAAAATCGTTCAATACATTGAAAGAGCGAAGGCAAAGCACTGCGATCTCGTGGTGTTTCCAGAGCTTTCGTTGATGGGTTATTTGCCCAATGATCTTCTCGAGCGCGAAAGCATCGTCGATGCACAGCTCAAAGAATTCGATAAACTCGTTAAACAAATGCCAGATGGTGTTGCTGCCATCGTCGGGCTCATCACGAAAACGGGAAAGAAAAAGGGAAAACCTTATTTCAATTCCGCGGCTCTGATTCAAAAAGGCAAAAAACCACGCTTCTTCAACAAAGAACTTCTTCCGACCTATGACGTCTTTGATGAAGCTCGACATATCGAAAAGGGCAGCATCGCGAAAGGATTCTTCACATTCAAAGGTCATCGCATTTTGATGACGATCTGTGAAGACATCTGGGGTTGGGAGATTCCGGAGCATGCGACCAACTATCTAGAGAATCCTCTCGTCGCTTTAAAAAAAGAAAAAGTTGATCTCGTCGTCAACATCAGTGCTTCGCCATTCACTCGCGCAAAAGCGAAAGATCGTCGGTCGGTTGTCGAGCTGACAGCAAAGAATTTCAAAGCCCCGATGGTTTACGTCAACATGGTCGGTGGCCAAGACGAAGTGATCTTTGATGGTGGAAGCTTTGCGGTCGACGCCAAGGGGAAGACTCTCGCGCAGAGTATCTACTTCGACGAAGATCTAAACATCGTCGATCTGAAGTCTCGCGAAGGCGGACTTCGCGAAAAACCAGATACTGAAATCGAGGCGATTCGTCGTGCTCTTGTTCTGGGCATTCGGGATTACGTCAAGAAAACGGGCTTTTCGAAAGTCCATCTTGGTTTTAGCGGTGGCATTGATTCGGCCGTCGTTGCAGCACTTGCGGTCGATGCCCTTGGACCAAACAAGGTTGTCGGGATCACTCTGCCGGGTCCATTCAATGAGGAGCGCAGCAAGACATTGTCAGAGGATCTCGCGAAAAATCTTGGGGTTCGTGTTCACAATGTTCAGATCGAATCGAGCTATCAAGAAGTTCTTCGCTCTTATCAATCCACTTTTGGCGAGTTCGACTTTGGCTTGGTCCACGAGAATCTGCAATCGCGCCTTCGCGGCGTGATCTTGATGGCGTATTCGAACAAAGAAAACAGCATGGTGCTCACGACGGGCAACAAATGCGAGTACGCAACCGGTTACGCGACTCTCTACGGAGACATGTGTGGCGGCTTGGCTCCTATCGCGGATCTTTTAAAGGGTGAGGTTTATGCTCTCGCTCGCCATTACAATTCAGAACGTGAATTGATCCCGAACGAAATCATTGAACGAGCTCCGTCGGCGGAACTTCGACCGGGGCAAAAAGATCAAGACTCGCTTCCTCCCTATGAGGACCTCGACGCGAGCGTTCGGCGTTTGGTTGAAAAGATGAAGCCTGCGCGAACCGAGACGGATCGATGGCTCTTACCTATTTTGATGCGAACTGAATTCAAGCGCTGGCAGGGCGCTCCGATTCTGAAGATCTCTGGTCACGCCTTCGGCCGCGGCCGAAGAATGCCAGTCGCCCATCGCGCTCTTTACTAAGCGGAAAAAATTCGCGAGTCGCTTGTCGCGAGCGAAAGCTGCACCGGCGGTGCAGCGATACATTAGATAACGTCGAGGAGTCCGAGTTGCTTCGGGCTTTTTTCAATTTGCGGGAAGCGCTGTTCGGGCTTCGCTGTCAAAGAGATGAGGGTCTCCATCGACGGCGGCACTCCGTTTTGAGTCAAGCGAGTGACCATTTTGTGGAAAAGCTGACCGCAGTACGAAGC
>DATLHP010000295.1:0-1880 GCA_035539835.1 Bdellovibrionales bacterium | reverse complement strand
TCGTAGCTTGGCGGCTGCTTTTCGGTATCAATGAAAAGCGCTTGTACGTAGCGAATGCTGCGATCGACGAGCTTGTTGTTGCTGGCGCGAACAAAGAGCATCACGTTTCCGCGGAATCGGCCCACGCGTCCCATCACAAGTGAAGAAATGATATTCAGTGCGCACTTCAAATGAAGTTGCGCCAAGAGCGGATGTGGCGGCCGCACCAACTCGACAGATTTTTTGTCGATCGTGAAAATGGTTTTTCCACCTTTTCCTTCGATTCGAATTTCGATGCCGTGATTCTTCAGTTTCTTTCTTCGTTGAATTGAAGCGGCAGAGAAATCGAAGCCGGAAAGTACAGCCTCTCCGAAGCGTTCTTTGAATTCGCTCCAATCGAGCGCGCGCGGTTCACGACGTAAGATCGTGCGCCATGCTTCGTTCGAATCCTTCACTTTATCGAGGGCAAGATAGGTCCACGACGCTGTTTTTCCATCATCGAGATCGATATTCTCAAATGGCCTAAGACTGAACGTCGGCGAGCGCTCTGTGGTGTCGGTGAGGACCGTGATCGCGTCTGAAAAAGAATTTCCGGCGATAACGTAAACCGAAGTTTTGCCAGCCGCATAGGCTGCGCTCTCTTGTTCGATGATCGACTTCAATTTCGTAAAGTCGGCATCCTGCAGATTTTTTGCATGATCGTTGATGAGTTGCGGAATCTCAGCATCCGTTCGCGAAAACATCGCTGCCCCAACAGCCAGCATCAAGACAGTCGATGCCTGAAGGCGCGTCGAACCGCTGATCGCCATTGGCCCCGTTTCGAATGCGTGCGAGATGATTCCAGGATTGTTCAGCACCCGGCGCGAGCGTTCTAGTTTCTGTTTGAGCGCTTCGACCGGATTGCAGAACAAAAACCAAGGACGTCGTTTTGAAATTCGTGCGGCGGCTTCGCAGGCGCCGATGACGAATGGAGTTTCTCCACCTTCGGTGGTTGCGATCAATAGATCGCCATCTTGAAAGCCGAGATCAGTGAGCTGGCGCTCGCCATATTCAGGATGGTCTTCGAAATTTTCGATTGAGCGAACCAGCGCATAGTCTCCGCCAGCCATAAAGCTCACGACACGGTCGACCTTCTCGGGATTCTCAGCGTTAATCTCGCGCCAAAGGGTCTCAAGACTAAGGCTTAAGCGGCCCGTTGCTCCACAGCCCACCAGAAACACTTTTCGACCCTGCGAGATTGCCGAATCAATTGAACTCCGCAATTGTCCAAGTGCGCGCGCTTTTGATTTCAAGCTCGTCAGAGAGTCGATCTCAACTTGTTTGAAGCGATCGATCGCCACAGGGAGATTCTTCAATGCGAGTTCCGATAGATCGCTCGTCAATGGATGACGGGCCTCCGTCGGCAATTCACCGAGTTGAAACTGAGAGGCTATTTCCAAAAAATGATCGGCCGGATCTTGTTGCTCATGGGAAGACATAGTCCTCCCATCCTAAGCCTTTCGCGGCCAAGATGTTATGCAGTCGAAGGTCTTACAGGTCGAAGGTCTTGGTGGCAGCGAGTCGAGTGCCGTTCTGTTTCGCAATCGGCGAGAGTTCGCCTACGAATTCGACATATCCAGCGAGAACTTTCGTGCTGTAGACGACTGGCGCTTGACCCTCTTGGAGTTTTGAGCGAACGCGCGCAGCACCCATGTTGTATGCCGAGATGTAAAGGCGTGAGCGATTCGAGAATTTCGAGCGAAGATGCGCGATATAGGCTGCGCCCAATGCGATGTTCGAAGATGGATCGCGCAAGAGTTCAGACACTTGAGCGAGCTTGAGATCGCTGCCGAATTTTTTCTTGATGATCCATTGAGCGGTTGTCGGCTAGAGTTGCATCAATCCGATTTCACCGTGGCGTC
>DATLHP010000294.1:0-2382 GCA_035539835.1 Bdellovibrionales bacterium | reverse complement strand
CTGTACGATTCCGTCGATGATGGCCTTACCCAACTGGTGCTGCAAACCGAGCTCAACGCCGTCTTTAACGTGTGCGATCAAGATCGTCTTCGACATATGTGGCGAAAGATGATCGTGCGGGTTCATACCCGGCTTTTGGTTTTCGATGAAGTACTGCGAATGCTCGGTTTTCCCGATGTCGTGGTAGTAACTCATCACTTTTGCCAAAAGCGGATTCGCACCGATCTCTTCGCTTGCTGCTTCAACCATCGAGCCGACGACGAGCGAATGGTGATACGTACCGGGCGCCTTAACGATCATTTCTTTCAAGAGCGGATGGTTCAGGTTGCAAAGTTCGAGAAGCTTAACGTCGGTCGTGATATTAAACACTGTCTCGAGAAGCGGAATCAGCATCATCGCCACCAAACACGAAAGAACCCCTGAAAGAAATCCCGCTGGGACTTCCCACAAGAGCTGCTTCATGTATGTCTCGTAGCCGAAATGTTGAACCGTGACGACCATCATGACCATGACGGCGTTCACGAGCCCCGTACGAATCCCTGCGAGGTAAAGATCGTTTCGGCGTTTACAACCAAAGACTCCCCGCGCAGCCGCCACGCCACCAATCACGCTCACCAACATGAACGAGAACTTCATGTCGACCATGAGTCCAAGAACAACAGCCAAGAAGAGCGAGAAAATCCAAACGACTTCGCCAGACAGAATCAAAAGACCGACAAGCATCGGGCCCGCAGCAACTGGGGCTGCAAATAAAAACGCATTTTCTGGAATCATCGAACCGAACGTTGTCGAGAATGCCGTATTCGTCAGGAATAAAAAGAATTTCGTCATCGCGACGATGATGACGGTCACGACACCCATGATGACCATCTCAGTTCCTGTCACACGCACGCGATTCAGTGTGAATCGGCGAATGTACGACCAGAACACGAGCATCATGATCACGAACATGACCGACGCAACGAGAGCAACGAAGTTCCGATTGCGACCTGAGCGTTGGTTTTCGATTTCTGAAAGCAAAGTCACATGGATCGGTTGAACGATCGCGCCCTCAGGCACAATGACCTGGTTCTTTTTAACTGAGATCACAACCGGAAGAACATCGTCGCGTGATCTCTGACGACGCGTCTCTGTTTCTTGACGATTCAGAGTCACGTTCGGTGTCAGAAGCGAATGCATGAACTCTTGGAACAGGCGCTGATCTGTCGATGTCAGACCACCGACATGCGGAAGCTTAATAACATCGAAAGCATCGCGATTAGCGATGTCGCGAAGCTCAACAATCGATGTGACTTCTTCGCGACCGCGGCCAGCGCGCGTGATTTCACGCAAAAGAATCTCGCGCTGTCCTTCCGTCGCTATTTTTTCGAGACCCTCGACCATCTTGTAGTCAGACCAACGATCGAGCGATTGCATCACGATGCTCTCAACGCGCGGACTGAAACGCTTTTCGATCAGCCATTCGAAGACTTGGTCTGAAACGCGACGACCCAGCGATTTCTCGAAGGGCGCCTTCAACTCGAAAAGTTTTTTGATCTGATCGAATCGAACAAAGTCGTCACGTGAAAGAGACACTGACCGCATCTCTTCGCGCATGCGGCGGAAAGACGTGTAAACACGGCCGTAAAGATCCTCGAGCGCCGCGCTGTCGTAGTCGAAGATCAACGGAACATTGTTCTCAGCGATCTTTCGCTTCTCTTCGGTCGCGATCTCGTCGACGACTTCAAGCGCCAGTGGCGCCTTGATGTCGCGCGAAACTTGCTCACCGATTCGAGCCGAGTACGAAAAGTCGAAATCATAGAAAAGCAGGATTGAAAGCGTCAGTGAAAAGAGAAAGAGGAGCGAAAGACGACGAAGCTTGAAGGTGTCATCAAGGCGCTGCGCAATGCGGCCAAGGCGAGTGCGTTCGAAACCGAGTTCGTTCACCCAATCAAGAAAGCGCAAGCTGTGGTCGATGTATTTCGAGCGAGCCCGCAACTCTTTGTGCGAACCGGTGCCCGGATTCTTCGACTTACCCATGAATCACCCTGAAATCTCCACTGCTTAGCATATCGGCTCTTCCCTCGAAAAGCCCAAACAACTATGGTGTTTGCTAGCCCTAAAGCCCGTCCCGTTAGGAGGCACCATGGTCCAGCCACCCGAGCACTTAGATCGATTTGAGTCCCTCAATGAAATTGTTAAGGCCCTTCGAGGAGATCAAGGCTGCCCTTGGGACAAAGAGCAAACGCATCGCACCTTAGCGCCCTATGCGGTCGAAGAGGCTTTTGAGCTAGCTGAAGCGATTGAATCCGGCGACGACGACAGTATCAAAGGCGAGCTGGGCGACGTTCTTCTACAAGTGGTCTTGAATGCTGAGATTGCACGTCAAGAGAACCGCTTTGA
>DATLHP010000293.1:0-6795 GCA_035539835.1 Bdellovibrionales bacterium | reverse complement strand
CATCGAGAAAGCGAAAGCGTTCCCTGGTGCGACAAAAGATTCGCACGGTCGTCTGATGGTCGGTGCTGCGGTTGGAATCGATCAAACGTCGCGCGCACGAGTCGAAGCGTTGGTTCATGCTGGCGTTGACGTCGTCGTTGTCGACACTGCTCACGGGCATTCGAAAAACGTTCTTTCGATGGTCGAATGGATTTCGCAAAACTTCAAAGACGTCATTATCGCTGCTGGTAACGTCGTTACACCTGAAGCAACAGAAGCATTGATCAAGCGCGGTGCGGACGTCGTCAAAGTCGGCGTTGGTCCGGGCTCGATCTGCACAACTCGTATCGTTGCCGGTGTTGGCGTTCCGCAAATCACCGCAATCATTGATTGCGCAGCTGCGGCTCGCAAACATGGAAAAACAATTATCGCTGATGGCGGTATTAAATATTCAGGCGATATCACAAAAGCGCTCGCACTCGGTGCTTCGTGCGTGATGGTCGGAAGCCTGCTTGCCGGCGCTGACGAGAGCCCAGGCGAAACGATCTTGTATCAAGGCCGTACATACAAAGTGTATCGCGGCATGGGTTCGCTCGGCGCTATGGAGAAGGGATCGAAAGACCGCTACTTCCAAGGCGATGTAGCGGAGTTCGATAAGCTCGTGCCAGAAGGCATTGAAGGAAAAGTTCCGTATAAAGGAAACGCGAGTGCGATTCTTCACCAGCTTCTCGGTGGGGTTCGCAGTGGCATGGGGTACATGGGTGCGTCGACCGTCAAAGACTTGCAGCAAAAAGCGAAGTTCGTTCGCATCAGTACGCAAGGCCTTCGTGAGTCACACGTTCATGACGTGAGCATCACCAAAGAAGCTCCGAACTACCGACTCGAATAGTATAACTTCAGGGATGTAACATAATGCTCCAAATGACGGACAAAAAGAATGGCGAGCAGAATTTAGAGGGCGGATTTGCTGTTCTCGATTTCGGCTCACAACTCACGCAGCTGATCGCAAGACGCTTGCGAGAGCTGAACGTTTATTCCGAACTCTTTCCATTCGATGTCCCGATTGAAAAACTGAAGGCGATGAAGCCCAAAGGAATTATTCTCAGCGGTGGGCCGAGTTCGGTCCACGATGTCGATGCACCTTTGAGAAAAATTCCAGAGCTCCAAGAAATCGCTCCGCTCTTAGGAATTTGCTACGGCATGCAGCTGATCGCCCGTGATCTCGGCGGTGTCGTTGAAAAAGAAGATCGTAGAGAATACGGGTTCAACGAGATCACATGGGAAGACTCGTTCTCAAGTGCCGTTCCAAATCGTCAGCGCGTTTGGATGAGTCACGGTGATGTCGTAAAAGTTCCGCCGCCAGGATTCCGAGTGGCAGCAAAAAGTGAAAGTGATCACGCTGCTGCCTTAAAGGGACCTCGAGCGTGGGCTGTGCAGTTTCATCCGGAAGTGGCGCACACCGAGAGCGGAATGGAGATCATCAAGTCTTTCGTTTTCGATCTCTGCGGCGCTCAGGCGCAGTGGGACCCTCCGCACATTACATCTCACTTGGTCGATGCGATTCGCAGAAAAGTTCCAGAAGGTGAGCACGTCCTTTGTGGTCTCTCGGGTGGCGTTGATTCATCGGTTGTCGCGGCACTTTTGTCGAAAGCACTGGGGCCCGATCGCGTTACTTGCGTTTTCGTGAACAACGGACTTTTGCGCAAGAATGAATATCGCGATGTTCTCGAGCAGTATCGTGCGATCGGTCTGAATGTGACGGGCGTGAATGCAGAGTCTGCATTCATGAAAGCGCTCGCTGGTCTCTCGGATCCAGAGGCGAAACGAAAAGCCATTGGACGTACGTTCATTGAGGTTTTTCAGAAAGCGGCTGAGAAAATCGGTCGAAAGTACGATTGGCTGGCTCAAGGCACATTGTATCCAGACGTGATTGAGTCGATCAGTCCGCGAGGGGCGTCGGTGACGATCAAATCGCATCACAATGTCGGTGGTCTACCAGAGAAAATGAATATGAAGCTCGTTGAACCACTTCGTGAACTTTTCAAAGACGAAGTTCGTGCAATTGGTAAAGAGCTTGGATTGCCGGCCGATATTTTGGGCCGCCATCCGTTTCCAGGTCCTGGGCTCTCGATTCGTTTGATTGGCGAAGTGAACAAAGATGATCTCGAGACGCTTCGTGAAGCTGATCACATTTTCATTTCAGAGCTTAAGAAAAACGATCTTTACAATAAAATCTGGCAAGCCTTCTGCGTACTGCTTCCAGTTCGCACTGTTGGTGTTCAAGGCGACGGCAGGACTTATGAAAAGGTTTTGGCTCTTCGTGCTGTTACGTCTAGCGACGGTATGACGGCCGATTGGTATCCGTTCACTTTCGAATTCATGCGTATGGTTTCAAACCGAATCACGAATGAAGTGAAGGGCGTTAACCGAGTTACATACGATGTAACGTCTAAGCCTCCGGGCACGATTGAATGGGAATAGAAATCTAGATGTCGTTTGTTCACTTACACACTCATTCTCAGTACTCGCTTCTCGAGGCGACCTCGCGAATCAAGGCTCTTGCGAAAAAAGCGTCTGAATTCGGAATGCCAGCCTGCGCGCTCACTGATAACGGAAACATGTTCGGTGCGGTCGAGTTTTACTTCGCGTGCAAAGACGCGAATATCAAACCGATCCTGGGTATGGACGTTTACCTTTCGCCAAAGTCTCGCCTCACAAAAGGTGAAGATCGCGAGGCGGCTCAGCTTCCAAACAAACGTCTCGTTCTGTTGGCGCAGAACTACGAGGGATATCAAAATCTCTGCAAACTCTCGTCGATCGGATATCAAGAAGGTTTTTACTACAAGCCTCGGATCGACTTCGATGTTCTCAAAGAATACAGCTCAAATCTCATTTGCTTGAGCGGTAACTCGCGCGGTGAAATCGCAAGCGTTCTTGAGCGATTTGGTGAAGACGCGGCTCTCACGAGAGTTCGTGAGCTTCAGGCGCTTTTCCCAGAGAGATTTTATCTAGAACTCAATCGCACGGGCGGTGCTGAGTGGGAAAAGCTCAACAAGTTCTTTGTTGAGGCGTCAAAAATCACAGGCGTACCAGTGGTCGCTGCAAACAACGTTCACTACGTTGAGCAAGATGATCAGGTTGCACAGGAAGTTTTGATTTGTATCGGTTCGAACAAAACGCTTCAGGACGAATCGCGTTTTAAACTTGGATCCGACCAATTCTATTTCAAGTCTGCACAACAAATGCAGACCTTGTTTAAAGATATCCCCGGCGCTTGCGAGCGGACTCTTGAGATCGCAGATCGTTGCGATGTGAAATTCAAGCTGAAGGATGACGCCGGAAAAGCCATCTATCACTTGCCGACATTCACGACGAACGCAGAAACCACTCCAGCAGTGGAAATTCGCGAGCGCGCACTGAGCGGACTTGAAGAGCGCTTCAAAGAGGCTCAAGCCCGAGGCGAATCAGTTTCTGAAGAAAAGAAGCCAGAGTATCTAGCGCGTATCGACTACGAGTTGGGTGTCATCGAGAAGATGGGTTTCACCAGCTACTTCTTGATCGTCATGGACTTCATCAACTGGGCAAAGAACAACGGCATCCCAGTGGGGCCCGGACGGGGATCGGGAGCAGGCTCTCTCGTTGCTTACGTGTTGCGGATCACTGATCTCGATCCGATGCCTTACAATCTTCTCTTCGAGCGTTTCTTGAACCCAGAACGTATCTCGATGCCCGATTTCGATATCGACTTCTGCCAAGATCGTCGACAAGAAGTGATTCAATACGTTACCGAGAAGTACGGGCAATCAAACGTTTCTCAGATCATCACTTACGGTAAGCTTCAGGCGCGTGCTGCGATCAAAGACGTCGGTCGCGTTCTTGGAATGACGTACGCTGATGTCGATGTCGTTTCGAAACTGATGCCAGAAAAGCTAGGCATCACGCTTCAAGAAGCGATCGATATGGAGCCGCGGCTCAAAGAATTGATGGAGCAAAATCCTCAGATCAATACTTTGATGGATCTCGCGCGCAAGGTTGAAGGTCTCGTCAGGAACGCTGGCATTCACGCGGCCGGTGTCGTTATCGCCAGCCAGCCGCTCGTTCAGCTTGCGCCTTTGTACAAAGGTGCCGACGGCGAACAGGTCGTTCAATACGACATGAAGTTTGCCGAGAAGATCGGTCTCATCAAGTTCGACTTCCTTGGTCTCAAAACCCTGACGCATATTCAGAATGCGCTCGATCTGATCGAAGAAAACCGTGGAAAGAAAATCACTCCACGTGAAATTCCGATTACCGACGAGGGCATCTACACCCTCATGACCCGCGGGGACACGGCGGGGGTGTTCCAGTTCGAAGGTGACGGCATCACGGACGCCGTAAGAAAGATCCGTCCTCAAACATTCGAAGACATCACGGCGATCAACGCTCTCTATCGACCAGGTCCGATGGACATGATTCCTGAGTACACCAAGCGTATGCATGGTGAAAAAGAAGTCGAGTTCCTGTTCTCGGAGCTTGAGCCGATTTTGAAAGAAACCTACGGGGTCATCATCTACCAAGAGCAGGTCATGCAGATCGCTCAGGCGATTGGCGGTTACTCACTCGGTGAAGCCGATATGCTTCGTCGTGCGATGGGTAAGAAGATCGCCGAAGAGATGGAACAACAAAAAGCACGTTTCCTTCGCGGTGCTAAAGAGAATCAGCACGACGAGAAAAAGGCGGGCGAGCTTTTCGAACTCATGAAGGAATTCGCTAACTACGGATTCAACAAATCCCACGCCGCTGCTTATTGTGTCGTTTCTGCGCAAACCGCTTGGATTAAGAACTACTATCCAGTCGAGTTTTTCGCAGCCCTTCTGTCGACGGAAATGGGTAACACCGACAACGTCGTCAAATACGTAAAAGATGCTCAACAGCGTGGAATCAAAGTCGAGCCTCCGCATGTGAATCACTCGACGTGGAAGTTCCGAGTCAAAGGCGACACGATTTACTTCGCACTCGGCGCGATCAAAGGCGTTGGCCAAGGAGCCATCGAGGCAATCATCGAGGCGAGAGAATCGCTTCCGAATAAGAGTTTCGAGACGCTCGATCAGTTCTTCGATACGGTTGATTTCAGTCGCGTGAATAAGAAAGTCATCGAATGCTTGATCAAAGGCGGTGCCTTCGAGGGCTTCGGCGCCCATCAAGCACAGTTGATGAAGGGGTACGAGAAATTCTTGGATCGTGCTGCTTCGGCGAGAAAAGATCGTGAAGTTGGCCAGGTATCGCTTTTTGCCTTAATGGACGAGGCGGATACGAAGATCGAAGCTGTCAAACTCGAAGCCTGCGAGCCATGGCCGCGGGCCGCGAAACTTCAGTATGAAAAAGAAGTTCTCGGGTTCTATCTCTCGGATCACCCGATGGCGGGAATTTCGAGCGTTCTTCGTATCTGGACGACGTCGACAATTGGAAACCTCAAAGATCAAGAGGCGAACAAACGTGTCGTCGTGGCGGGGTTGATCACCGAATATCGTGAGATCATTTCGAAAAAAGGTTCGCGCATGTGTTTTGCGCGACTCGAAGACCTTTCGGGTTCAGTCGAACTTGTTGTTTTCCCAGAGCCATTTTCAAAGCATGAGATGCAGTTAAAGTCGGATCAGCCGGTTCTTGTCGGCGGAAAACTCGAGAAAGACGGCGATTCAGTCAAAATCATGCTCGATCGAGTTGGTATTCTCGAAGAGGTTTTAAAGAAATCGAAGCAGATGATTTTTAAAATCGACGGTTCGATGACCGAGAGACTTTCAGGATTGAATACTCTTCTGCAAAAGCATCCAGGCATGACCAATGTCGAACTTGAAATCGACGTGCCGGAATTGAAAAAAACGGTGACGATGTCGGTAACAGAGCCTTCAGGCATCGATCCATCCGGAGATTTTTTTGAAGGTCTTCACGTATTGTTTGGACGAACGGACTTCGTCGAAGTCAGAAGTTAGGGACACAGCATGAAAAAGCTCACAAAAGCCTTCGTTGGATGGATGGTTTTCTCAAGTGCGATCGTCGCTCAAGCGCAGATCGAAGATCTTGTCGCAATCACAGTCGAAGGACGTAGTTCGAAGCCGACGGAGTCCGAGGCTTCTCGTGAAATCACTGCATGGGCACAGTCGACGACAGCACGAGAGCAAGTGATCGAAGTCTTGGGTGATTCGCGCTATCAAAAACGCAGAAACGAAATTGAAGAAAAAATCGTCAAGCAATCATCGAAGTTCATGCCATTCGTTAACCCAGGCGCTCCCACACAGGCCCCTGATCGTACTTTCAAAATGCCAGTGACTTTGAAAGTCTCAATGCCATCGCTTCGCCGCCTTGTTTTGGAGAGCGGACTTTTGAACGAATCCGGCGCTCCGACGTCGATCGCTCCGATGGTGGCATTGACCGATCGTCGCAAGGGTCAATCCGTGCGTTGGTGGCTTGGAGCTTCGACGGATTCTACGATGAAAGAGCTCAATGATCTTAATTCCGAGATTTTGAAGTCAGTCGTGGGCCGTCTGTCTGCAAAAGGTTTTTATGTCGCAAAGCCTGACGCGAAAGAGTCAGTGCTTCCAGATACGTTGCGTTCAGAGCGTCCTCAGGGCGAGACGCTTTCGGGAATTTCGAAACAGCTCGGAACACCGCTCGTTCTACGTGGCGACGTTCGTATTGGGTCAGCTCGCGAAAACAGTGATGCGATTGCCGGAAGTATTGCTTTTGAAGTCGTTCACGCCGTCAGCGGTCGCGTGGTCGCGGATGTTGCAAAAAGTTTCTCAGCGAAGACAGCTGGAAAAGAAATGCGTGTAGCACTTC
>DATLHP010000292.1:0-5274 GCA_035539835.1 Bdellovibrionales bacterium | reverse complement strand
TTCTTATCTCAAGCAAGACATTTGACGCGAAGAAGGCTTGTCGTGAACTCGCCAAGCAAGATCCGAAATTAGGAAAACTCATTAAGAAGCATGGGCCATTTGTGTGGGGAAAGCGCAAAGCGCTCGATCCATTCGAATATCTTTTGCGTTCGATCGTTTTTCAGCAGCTTCATGGAAAAGCGGCTGCGACCATTCACGGCCGTGTGCTGAAGATTTTTGGTAAAACGCACCCGACGCCGCTGCAAATTCTTGAATGTGAAGTCGAACTCCTTCGTGCAGCGGGCCTCTCTGGAAACAAAACTCTCGCAGCGAAAGATCTTGCGCGCGCCGCTCACGAGGGAAAAGTTCCCGACCGCAAGCAGCTCGCAAAAATGTCGAACGAAGAGATCATCGAAATTCTGACCGAAATCCGCGGCATTGGCCGTTGGACTGTCGAAATGCTTTTGATGTTCGGAATCGGCAGAGCTGATGTTCTTGCCGTCGACGACTTCGCACTAAAAAAATCTGCGATGATCTTGCACGGTAAAAAGAAGCTCACGCCAAAAGAGTTCGCCAAGCTCGGCGAACTCTGGGCCCCATACCGCTCGATCGCGAGCTGGTATCTATGGAGAGCGCTCGACTAAGAATCCAGCTGCTTCTGCTTCACTTGCGCAACGTACGGAAGGTTGCGGTAGTAGCCTTGGTAATCGAGGCCGTAACCGACGACGAACTCGTTGCTGATTTCAAAGCCGATGAAGTCTGGCTTGAGATCTGTCTTCAATGCCTTTGGCTTGAAGAGAAGACTCGCAGTGAGGATCTTTTTTGGATTGCGGGCCTCGAGAGTTTTTGTGAGGAAGCTCATCGTAAGGCCCGTGTCGATGATGTCTTCAACGAGCAGAACGGTTTTGCCTTCGATACCGTGAGTGAGATCGAGAGTGAGGCGAACTTCACCTGACGACTTCATCGAGTTTCCGTAGCTCGAGCAGCCGAGGAAATCCGTGCGAACGTCGGTTTCCATGTTGCGAATCAAATCCGAGTAGAAAACGAAAGAACCCTTCAAAACGCAAACCGCGATAACCGGTTCGCCTTTGAGTGCCTTAGTGATTTCTTGCGCCATTTCAGTAACGCGAGAAGCGATTTTCTTTTCGTCGATCATTTTCGTCAGTGACAGTGGTTCCATTTGATCCCCCGAGTGGATGAGCGTCTCATACTCCTGCGAGTTCGACTACTTCATCGAGATGTGTTTCGCTCCGTCCCGTCGTCGCAAATGTAATGTCGTAGCATTGGCGACAGCGTGCCTCGTAAGCCGTGTGGTCGCCTACGAGGACTGAGTCTGTGTTTTTAACCAGACGTTGGGTGCGTGAGGCAGATCCGCCGCACACAACGCAGACTGCCTGAAGTTTTTGAACCTTTTCAGCGATCGCCATCAGTGCCGGCATTGGATGAAATGGCTCGCCCTTCCAATCCATATCGAGACCGGCGATGAGAACGCGAATACCGCGATCGGCGAGACGAGTGGCGACCTGAACGAGTTCGTCATCAAAAAACTGTCCCTCGTCGATACCGACGACGCGAGTTTCAGGGCGAAGCCGCGTTTCGATTTCGCGAGCGTGTTCGATCAATGTCGACGGAAAGAGATTTTTGTCATGGCTAGCGACGTGGGTATCGCTATAGCGATTGTCGATTCGCGGTTTGAAAACCTGAATCGGTTGCTTGGCGTGTTGAGCTCGGCGCAAAAGGCGAATGAGCTCCTCAGTTTTTCCGCTGAACATGCTGCCGGCAATGACTTCAATCATGGCCCGAGAAAACCAGCGCAAGCGAAGCTGGTCAAGGGGAACTACTTGGTCTCGATGATGATGACGGCTTCTGTCTGTCCGCTCCGGAAAGCCTCGTCAGTCATGACTTTCAAGACACTGGCTCCGCGATAAAGCCGTTCCTCAGCTTCGTTGACTTGACGGTGGGGGAGAACGCCAGAAATGACGACAGCACCGCCCGGTGGAACATTGAAACCATCTGGCAAAGGAAAGGCAGTTTCTTCGACTGGGCCCCCGCCTTCTCGTAAAGCGCGAAGGACATCGATCTGAAGTAAAGTGCCTTGCTCGTCTCTCGTTGTCGGTAGCACCTGAATCGTAAAACCCAGATTCTGCCCCGTCGCTTGATCGCGAGTTCCTTTGAAAATCATGTTGGGTTGATTCGGCTTCATCGCCTGAAAGGCTGACGACTCAAGAGTCCGCCACGAATTTTCGCCGCGAGCGGCAGTGAGGCGAGCCTGAATTCCAGGCACAACGCCGGCGCTGAGTGGGCCTGCGATGGCAACCTGACCTGCAGAACTCAAGAGTTCGTTGATGAGTGGACGATGCGCCTCAATGAAAGTGACGCGAACAGAGTCGGCCGGTTTCGCTGCTGTCGGATTGATCGGTGATGCGGCAGTTTTCGACGCGCCGGTGGCGGCACCGGTCGCAGCCGCAGGAGCACCTGCTTTTGGCTGAACGAGGCTAGCACTCGTTGCCTGCGATGGAGCCGGCGGTTCAATGATCTCGGCAGTGTCTTCAGCCGGAGACTCTTCAACGAGAGCTGATTGAGCCATTTGCTCTTCGGCCGCTCGCTGCTCCATTCGGGCTTGGCGGGCTTTGGCAAATTTCTCAGATTGTTTGTCGAGTTCAAGCCGCGCGAGATGGTCTTTGTGATTTTGTTCCCGCACGTAGGCGAAGACCACGAAGATCAAAATACTGACCGAAGCCATCTGAAAGACGGTGTTCGAAGCGAGTCTGCGGACCAGTGATTTAGGCTTTGGACGATACGCGACCATGTCCACGCCACAGCTGGCGCAGTACTGATCTTGGGGTTGTGAGAACCCGCATTTCGGGCAGTTCACCATCATGGCTGGTCCCAGGTCTGTATCTTCTTGATATTACTAGTCTTGTTTGATTCTAACACGCCCAGACATCGATTCCAAAAAAGAATTGGGGGACTTGACGCGTTAAACCGTCCCGCATAAAGTGGAAGAAGGTGGAGCAAAGTGGAGTCTAGTGGCTTTATTTTGTTAGACCGCAAAGTCCAAGGATGGACTTTGTATCTTCGAGGAACGAAGGCATGACCGCTCTTGCAAATGGTCCCTTTAGGGGACGCTTTGAGATCAAGATCGATCCCAAAGGGCGTCTTTCGCTGCCTCCGGCCTATCGCCAAACGCTTCCCGTTCAAAACCCACAACTCATTGTCACCAATAGCCGCTTCCGAGGCAAATCGTGTCTTCACGTTTACACGATCGCGGAGTGGGAAAAACTCGAGAGAAAAATCTCGAAGCTTTCATCGTTGAAAGCAGAGGTCCAGGCATTCTCGCGTTTCTATCTCTCGGGTGGGCAAGTGGTGGATGTGGATTCGCAAAATCGTATTTTGATTCCGCAGAGCTTACGCAAGTTCGCAAGTCTCGATGGACAAGCTATTCTCGTTGGCCTCGGAGAAAAATTCGAGATCTGGTCTGGTGAAGGTTGGAACTCGATCTTCGAACAACTCACAGAGGGTTTTGAAGAGACGATGGAAGCTGTGGCGAATCTCGATTTGCCTGAGGGGGACGAGTGAGCGAGCCGACGGCGCACGTTCCCGTCTTTCTCGAGGCGGTGATGAATATCTTCCGCACCGCTGAATCATCTGTGCTCAATGTGTTCGACGGAACATTCGGCCGTGGTGGACACGCGAAGGCCGTTCTCGACGCTTGGCCTGAAGCGAAGATGGTCGCATTCGATTGGGATGAAGATGCCATCGCATTCGGAGAAAAGAATTTTGCGTCAGAGATCTCAAGCGGTCGTCTGAAGCTGATTCGTTCGAACTACGATGATTTTGCGAGTGTGAAAAAGACGCGCGCTGCTGATTTTCCGGTGGCTGGTTTTGATCGCATGCTTCTCGATCTCGGAGTGAGCTCGCCGCAACTCGATCAAGCGCACCGCGGATTTAGCTTTTATCACGATGGTCCGCTCGATATGCGCATGGATCAGCGTCTCGAGCTGACGGCAGCAGACATCATCAACACATTCGAAGAACAAGAACTCGCGAAACTCTTCATCGAGTACGGTGAAGTTCAGCGTCCGTTCAGAGTCGTGCGTGCGATCGTCAACGATCGTCAGCATAAAAAAGAATTCGCAACCACGAAAGATCTCGCCGGTCTCATCGAGCGTGTTGATGGTTGGCAAAAAAAAGGATCTCATCCCGCAACTCGCTACTTCATGGCGCTTCGTTTGAAAGTGAACGAAGAGCTCGAAGGTTTATCGCGAGCATTGCCGGCTCTGATCGAAGGCTTGGCCGAGGGCGGAGTTCTTGCGGTGATCACGTTTCATTCGCTCGAAGACCGCATAGTGAAACATATTTTCAAGAATCACCTTAACGTCGGTCGCTTGGTGAACAAAAAAGTGATCAAGCCCGATGATGAAGAAATCAAACGTAACCCACGCGCAAGAAGCGCGAAGCTTCGTGCTTTCGAGAAGCGTCTCGAGCCGCCGAAGTATGCATCGAAGTATCAGGATGATGAGGATGACGATGAGTAAAGCAGTAAAAATCAATCTCAGTGCGAGTTGGTATCGAGAGTGGGCGCCATTCATCAGCCTCGGTGTAGCCGTCATCTGTGCATTCACCGTGGTGTTCTGCAAAATGGAAGTTCGCCGAATGGGCTATTCGGTTTTGAAGCTGACGCGTGAAGAGCGGCGCATGCGCGACACTGAAAGACAGCAATCGATTCAGCTTGCGAAAATTACACGTCCAGAACGTCTTCAGGCGATCGCGGAAGCGCGACTCACGTTGAAGAAAGCGCAGTCTGGACAGATCATTCAAATGACCGAGCGCGGGATCGCTCTGAGACAATAATGCGTTCACGTATCGTTCTCATTTTGATCGTTCTTACGTTCATGTGGTCGGTTCTTATCGGCCGTGCCGCCTATTTGCAGCTAGTGCCTGATCAAAGACTCAAAGCGCTTCAGCACAGACAATTTGAAACAGTCGTGAAGCTGCAAGCTCGTCGCGGTGATGTTGTTGATCGCAACGGAAAAGAGCTCGCGGTTTCGATGACGTCTTACTCGCTCTTTGCGGATCCGAAAATCATCGAGGCGCCGAATAAGATCACTAAAATATTGGCGACGTCGTTGAAAAAGAACGAAAAGTCGATTCGTGAAAAAATTCGTTCGAAACGAAAACGTTTCGTTTGGATCGAACGCCACATCGATCGCGACGTCAAAGAGTCGATCGAAGCGCAGATGAAGAAAGAAAAACTTCGCGGCCTCGGTTTCGTCGAAGAGAGTAAGCGTATCT
>DATLHP010000291.1:0-2876 GCA_035539835.1 Bdellovibrionales bacterium | reverse complement strand
GATGGTGTTCAAACGCAGTGATTCTTTGATGTCGCCTCTTAAATAAGTTTCGAGCAATGCGCCATAACCATCGACCGAGCGGAAGCTGCGACTTTGTTCGTTTTTCTGCTCTTCTGCGAGTCCGCGTTCGCCCATCTTACGAGTATCGGCGGCTTGAAATCCTTCCACGTAAGAACGAAAGAAGGCTTTCGCTCTTACGGACGCGGTTTGCTCGGCTAAAAAGTCAGCCACGGATCGATCCGTTTTTCGATTCTCGTCGAGTCGATCGGACAATGAGGAGACTTCATCCCAGAAACCATTGTCTAATCTCAACTGTCCATCTTCAAAGAAGTGATGTGAGTCCGAGAGGGCGTAGTAGCCGAGCCCGTGAGAATCGAGGGGCCGAATGATCTCTGGCACATTTCCGTGAATGAATTCGGCACCGAGCTCAATCGGTGCGCGCTGACCTGGGTTTCGAATCGTGTGAACGCGACCACCGATACGATCGCGTGCTTCGAGGATCCGAACACTCAGCCCACGTTTGAGTAATTCTCTGGCGCAGGTCAAACCCGCAAATCCTGCACCTATGATAGCACAGTCGACTTTTTCCATTACAGACCTGTCGGAAACGTGTCAGGCGCTTCGTACTCAGCGACGTGCGATAGGGCGTGCACGGCTCGAGTTTCGTCAAGCCAGCAAACTTCATCGAATTGATCACTGAGTGCGGCGGTAAAATAGTGGCTCGATCTTTCAGTATCCGGCAGATAAAGAACGCCGACGGCGCGTTCCAGCCTTCGTATACGGAGACCGTCCTTCAAGTCGCGATCGGCATTTCGAAGTGGAAGAAAGAAGTTCGGAACGCCGGCTTTATGAAAGAGCGATTCAAATGAATCTGTCCGAGCCTTCAAGAGAGTTTTGACTTCCATGTCGCCGCCCCATTCGCTGGCGGCAGCCACCGTTCCGTGATTCGTCAAAAATCCGACAGAGTAACAGGCATCGCCAAAACGGGCTTTGCACAGTTGCCCGAGGTTGAGCTCTCCGATATCCCCCATCTGAGTGGCTTGCGCGTTGCCAAGATGTGAGTTGTGGGCCCAAACAATGATCTTCGATTCAGGGCCGAAGTGATCCAGTAAGACGAGCAGAGTTTCAAACATGTGCTCGTCTCTGAGATTCCAAGATTGGATCGAGCTCTCGAACATTGCTCGATAGTATTCTTCGGCGTCTTTGACGACGCGAGCGTTTTGCAGAGCTGAAAGCAGATCTGGGTTTGATATTTTCGCATCGGTGAGATGAGTCTCATGCATCATTCGCAAGACTTCAAAAACTTCGTTCTCGCATCCGTTGAGAAGACCTTTCCATACTGAATACCCGTAGCGACTCGGGTCGAATTGCCATGGTTCGAGACATTCGAAGGCTCGACGGGCGATCTTTAAGCCTTCTTGATCATTGCGTTCGAAAAAACGCATCACCTCGCGAAGTGATGAAGAGAGGCTGTAGAGGTCTAATCCAAAGAGAGAAACAGGCGCATGCCGTTCTGAAGAGTTGTGCTTCTTGAGCGCTTCCGTGAAATCTCTAAAAGGATGGTTTCGCCACATCCATTCAGGAAAGCGATGGAAAGCATCCCACTCATGCGATCGGTGATGAATGTACTTGTTGATGTTTTCGGCGTCCGGCCAATCCGATTCGAGTGCGATGAGATTGAACCCATGCTCACGAATCAGTTTGAGCGAGAGAGCGGCTCTCATTTCGTAATACTCTTGTGAACCGTGCGTGGATTCTCCTAAAAGAACGACGCGAGCACCGCCAATGCGGTCGGCGACACCATCAAGATAGGGGCGGTGAAGATTCACGATCGGTTGCGCTTCTGCACTTATTAAATCAATGAGCGATGTTTCAGTCATAGTTCGACGTTATCCAACAACATGCCCGGTAAGTTGGAGTTCGATTGGCGAAAGCTTGTCGTTTTCAGAAAGCTATTTTTGTTGGGCGATGCTGCAATGGAGTTGGTTTGAGAGGAGGAACGATGTCTACAGACGTTTACTTTTCAGATCGAGGTGAAGCGGCCCGAGCTCTTGCCGAAAAGCTCGGCGATTTGGACCTCAAAAATCCTGTTGTTCTCGGCATTCCTCGCGGTGCGGTGTTCATGGCAAAAATGATCGCACAAAGACTGCGTGGTGAGTTCGACGTTGTCTTAGTGAGAAAACTTCCGCATCCGGAACAGAGAGAATTTGCCGTTGGATCGATCACTGAATCCGGACGGGTTCTCTTAGGCTCAGGCGGACGTCGGCTGGGACTCGAAGTCGAAGATCTTGAAGCAGAGGCGCATTGGCAACTCGACGAAATTCGCAGACGAAGAAGGATCTATACACCTCATCGTGGTCCGATTGATTTGCATGGTCGCACCGTTGTCATCGTTGATGATGGTATTGCAACCGGGTCGACAATGGAGGCGGCAATTGTCAGTGCTCGCGCACTCGGTGCACTGCGCGTGATTGCCGCAGCACCAGTTGCAAGTGATTCAGCTGTTGAACTCTTGACGTCAATTGGAGCAGAGATCGTTGTCGTGGCGGTGCCGGCCTTCTTCTTCTCCGTCAGCCAGTTTTACGAACGATTCGATCAACTGACAGATGAGGATGTCATAGAGGCCTTACGCGAGAGTGAAGAGAAAGAGGGTGTCTTTACGCATTCTTAGTGTTGTTAGAGAGATCTTCAGAGAGCGGGGCATTACATCCCGGGGATCAGCAAAGTCTCGCAACGACACTCGAGTTATTGTTTTCGTTATCAGGAGGTCTCAATGCTTCAAGCAGCTATTGCGTTCTTTGTTATCGCACTCGTGGCCATGTTCCTCGGTGCCGGAAATGTTGCTGGTGTTTCGATGGAAATGGGCCGCATTCTGC
>DATLHP010000290.1:0-6425 GCA_035539835.1 Bdellovibrionales bacterium | reverse complement strand
CGATAACTTCACGGTGAAAAAAGGCTTCCACGCCGGCGGCGAATTCCTATGGAAAGTTGCAAGCTGGTGGCAAGGCGGCTGGCGCTTGGGCGTAAACCAAGGCTATCCAACATTTGGCTTCACGGGCACGGCAGGCTTCTTCACTCTCGATCTAGTTACATACGCCGACGAAGTAGGCCCAAGCGACCAACCAAAAGCCGTAAGAACCTACGCAGTAAAAGCCTCCCTAGACTGGTAAGGTACCGGGTTGTTTTTCCGCCCAAAATGTCAAAAAGGTACCGGGTTGTTTTTCGCCCTTCGAATCCAAAGCTCCAACTAGCTGAGCATAGATTCTAAAGGCGATGGGCGACCACGCTTTCGTTGCGCAAACTTGAACTGCTCTTTCTTTAGAGCTTTGCGGATGTCGTCGCGGTGACCGCTCTTGTACTCCGTATTCATCCACTCGATGCAGCCTAGTAGATTTTCGAACAGGCGACTGTCCTCGGCTAACATCACAGGAGCTCTTTCAAATCCAAGCAGGCCACGAAGACTACTATATCGATAGTCTTCAACTCGATCGCACAATCCCGCTTCAACCGGGTTTCGGTAGAGGTACTTGTATGCATGCGCAAGATAGATATCCGTTACGAGTTCGGTTCGATGATACCGATTGCCAAAAACGTGATTGATTCGACTGCTGGCATCACCGATGCACCAGCTCAATTGGCGCACGTAATATTGCATAGCCTCAGCAAGGTTCCCATTTGGAGAGGTGATAATCATGTGGAAGTGGTTGTCCATGAGCACGTACGAATGGATCCGAAGTTCGTATGCGCGCTGTACAAAATAGAGTTGATCGGTAAAGAACTGCCAGACCTGCGCAACCGGGATTGCAAAGAAATCGCGATTACAGCATCGAACAGTGACGTGATACGGACGATTCGGATTTAACGGATAGCGTCTTCTCGGCATGACGAATCAATCATGCGAAATCCTCGCCATGACTGGCGAAAAAACAACCCGGTACCTTTTCGGCAATTTGGGCCGAAAAACAACCCGGTACCTTAGAGGTGGGTGAGGAGTTCGGCGCCTATGGCTGCGTTGCCGCCACCTTTGTCGATGGCGCTTTGGAGTTTTGTGCAGAGGTCGCTGCTGCCGTAGCTGCTGCTGGCTGAGCAGAATGTTTTTTCGAGATTCACTGCGAGTTCGCCGACGTCGGCGTTGTTGGTGCCGGAGTTTTTTAGTGTGTCGATGACTGTTGCCATCGAAGCAGCTGGATCGTTGAAATTAAAGCCGCCGCCAGCGAAGCCCACCATTGACGTTGCTGTGTAAGTCAGTCCCGCAAGTTGCATCATGCCCAGGACATCGCTCTTGTTACAGTCGTTGCTCGTAATCTCGGCGGTGTGTTTCGTTTTCGTTTCGTCGAAAACCAAATAACCGAGCAGAGCCTTTGAGCCAGCGTCGTCATCGACGTCTTTGAATGCCGATGTCATTTTGCCAGCGGTGAATTCTTGCGCGACGAAGTGCGCTGAGCAGCGAATCAAGTATGAGGATGCTGAATCAAGACTCGCGACGATTTTGATGCAATTGTTCGCGTCGCTTTCGCCGTAGGCGTTATCGAGACACGCTTGAGCGCGTGCGATCGTGCGGTCTTCTTCGGTTTCACAGCCGGAAAGAAAAGAAACGCTGACAAGACAGAGAGTCAGAAGAAATGCTGATTTCACCGGTGAAACCTCCACGAAATTCTCCTCTATTCTATCCTGGGGCGCGGGGGAGTTCACCTCGTGTTCCTCAATCTCGACCAGCCCGGACCTTCGTTGGTAAATTATGAGACTGTCTCAACTTGAGGCTTTGATAGGCCGACAAGAAATCATGACCCAAGGACGGAGTCAGCGGCTCAGCCGCTCGCAAAGGATGGCTTTCATTATCGGCGCAATCGCAGTCGTGATTTTCACGACGCGAGTTCAGGCTGCCGAGATGTTCGACTTCTACAACGGCGCCCGACAAATGGCGATGGGTGGAGCGTACACAGGTGTCGTCAACGACGAGACAGCACTTCTCACCAATCCGGCCGGCCTTGGAAAACTTCGACAAGCGACTCTCACACTCATTGATCCTGAAGTCGAAGCCAGCTTTACGAATACCGATATCGTTAACTACAGCAACTTCAGTCAAGCGCTCGATATTCAGAAATTGCTCGATCTCTTGAATGAGGCCAAAGGCAAACACTGGCATTTGAAGTATCAAATGTTTCCATCTGTGGTCGGAACAAATTTTGGTATCGGATTGCTTGCAAAATACAGCACAGACGCCGAAGTCGACGAAGACGGAACGGTCTATCGATATGACTACGTCAATGACTGGGCCGCTGCTCTGGGATACAACTTCCGCTTCTTTGGCGGAGTCCTAAAAATTGGAACGACCGCGCGACTCGTTGATAGAACCGAAGTTCATGAAGATCTTGATGCAACAGCGACCAATCTTTCACTTTCGCAAGTCGCGAGTGAGGGAATGGGTCTCGCTGCCGACATCGGCGTCATTCTTTCTATTCCGGTTGCGACATTGCCTGCGTTTTCAGTCGTCGTTCGCGACGTAGGAAACACGTCTTACACGTTGAGCGATGGATTATTCAACCAAACGCAAACGCGTCCAGAAGATTCCAAGCAAAGAATCGATGCCGGCTTCTCGTTGTTTCCGATTCTTTCGAATAACAACCGCATGACCTTCACGGTTGATTACCACGACATCACGAATACTGAAGAAAAGGATTCGATGAAGAAGCTCCATGGCGGAGTCGAATTCAATATTCACGACATCTTCTTTGTTCGTGGCGGTATGAACCAGCGTTACTACACAGCTGGTGTTGAATTTGCCTCTCAATTTTTCCAGCTCCAGGCCACGACGTACGGCGAGGAAATCGGCACTGCCGAAAAGCCCAGAGAAGATCGTCGTTGGATCGGTAAGATCGCGATTCGCTTCTAGTTCACACGAACAGCTTCCCAAAAGTCTCGTCAAACGTTTGGCTCGCGGCTTGGCGCGCAGAAGCCCTACTATATAAGGGTGGGAGGATTCGAGAGAATGCGCGCTCAATTGTTCATCGCGATACTCATGATTCCATTCGTGATTTCATCTTCGGGTTGTAAAAACGCTTTCGAGGAATTCGCGAACAAAGAAACTGACGACGCTCTCTTTTTTGAGGCGAATAAACTCGCTGACAAAAAGGATTGGACGGGCGCCATCGAAATGATTGGTGCAATGAGTGCGTCGGCTCGAGCCAAGCGCGAAACCAAGCTCAGTCTTGCCTCATTCTACGCCGGCCGCTGCGGCCTTGATCTGATTCAGATGGCAAACGACATCAAAGACGGTCTCACGGCGACAGCGAGAATCTTCCCGGTTCTTTCGCAAACAATGCCAGATGCCGTGATCGCCGATGCCGATGATTGTGAGACGGCGGAACTTACGATTCAATCGATCTCTGAAACTGCCACTCAGCGCACTTCGGATGAAAACATCGTCATGGCACTGATCGAGTTCGCGAAAATCGGCGCTGTTTTAGTTTCATCAGGTGTCGATGCGAATGCTGACGGAGCGATTGATACCAACCACGCAACAACATGCGCTTTGACTGCTGTTCCAAGTGGTCAAACCGTGAGCCCCGTGCAGCGATTAGGCGCTGCAATCACGAATGTGGTTGCAAGTTTATCAGCCAGCGGAACAAGCATTGGTGCTGATGCGGTCAATAACATCGAGGAGATGTGTGATGACCTCGAAGCGAGCGTCGGGGCTGGCTTCTGCGAACAATACAAACCTGAAAATTTCACGGGCGTCGAAGCCAAGGCGATTGCGTCGCTGATTCAATCGAACGAGATCGGTTTTAATTCCTGCGGCGGGACAGTTGATTCCGCCGGTTGTATTTGTCCTTAAAACGAAGGTGCAGACGTCGTGCAGATAGTTGCTGAGCGAATGAGACGAATCGAAGTGAGAGAAGCAAAGCTTCTTTCACTTCTCGTTTTCATGACGGTGACTTTCGCAGTGATTTTCTTTACGCAAACAGCAAAGAGCGCAGAGCTCAGTGAGCCGTACACATCCGTGCGCGCTCTCGGAATGGGAAATGCGTACGCCGCCGTCGTCGAAGATGCCGATTCGCTTTTCTATAACCCGGCTGGCTTGGCCGACAACTCAGCCTTTCAGTGGACGATTGCTGATCCAAGAATCGGTATCAATGGTCTTGAGACCGTGGATACAGTCATGGACATCCGAGAAAACACGGACGACCTTATCAATGCAATCGACGGTCTTTACGGCAAACGCATTTGGGCCGGGGGCGGCGGAAAAACCGCGATCCTTCTGCCGAATTTTGCTTTTGCCGCATATGCGAGTAGTGATGTCGGGCTCTACGCACAGAACCCAGCGGCGACGACTCTCAATCTGAACTACTTTTTCGATTACGGCTTTGCGATGGGCGCTGGCTTCAGCTTGATTCCAAAAATCTGGAAGATGGGATTCGCCGCTCGCCGAGTGAACCGCACAGGAACGACGCTTCCGGTTGGCCCGTCCGTCCTCGCCACTCTCGATACAGATGCCCTCGAAGACGAGCTTCGCCGACGTGGAGTTGGTTACGGGCTTGATTACGGAACGACATTTTCGGTTCCGGGTCCGATCAGTCCAAGTCTTTCATTTGTCTACAAAAACATTGGTTATACGACGTTCACGCATGAGGAAGGCGCCGGTGCTCCGCCTCGCATTGACCCTGAGTTTGATTTTGGCGCTGCCATTAAAATCGACGCTCTCATTGCGTCGATCACGCCATCGTTTGAATACAAGCACATTACGCGCACGGATGTTCAGCAAGGTAAGAAAATCCACTTAGGGCTCGAGGTCGACTTGATGCTCTTGGCCTTGCGCGCGGGATTGAACCAGGGATACTACACTGCAGGTGTGGGGCTCGATATCGGCCCTTTGCGCATCGACGCCGCCACCTATGGAGTCGAACTCGGTGAGTATCCTGGACAACAAGAAGATCGCAGATACGTCGCTCAGATTACTTTCGAACTTGGCTTCGATCCCGGCGACTTCGGATTCGGCGGCAGCGGCAGTAAAGATGGAAGCGGTCGCTCCAGCTCACGTAAAAAAGTCAAACAACGTCGTTAATCAAAGGACTCAAGAGTGCTGATTCTTCAGCCGGTGCGCGATCCTCGCGCGGCAGAGTCATTGCTTGAAGAACTTGATCCATTCAAGACGACGTGGCTTGTTTCGGATCTGAAATCAAAATTCGATCTCAATCGTCGTCTTCTCTCGAAAACAGAATTTGTTCCCGGTGATGGCGTCCTTCGCGCGAGCGAACTTTGGCGAATGCTTCTCACTCGTATTCGTCCTGACTTACAAATGGTGTCGCGCGAGTTCGCTTTGACGTTGATCGCTTCTGAGATTGAAAAACTCGAATTCGACTGGGCGAAAACTCCTGGTGCTGCACAAACGGCTCTTCAATACATGACTCAGCTCATGCCAATCCTTTCACACGGAGAAGGCGCCGAGATGATGCAAGAGTGGTTTGCGAAGAATGAGACCAGCCGTGAGCGCTGGGGTCGTTGGTACGATCTTTCCGATCGCCTCTTCAAACACTTTCTCGAAGAGGGCTTTCTTGCTCCGACATGGGCTAGCGGTGTGTTGGTCAACGAAACGCGTCTTCAAGAGTATTGGTCAAAGCCGTTGATCGTCGATCTTGGCGCCGAGTTGAATCAGGTTGAAGCTGATTTGCTGTGGATGATGAGCGACTTTATCGACATCACGGTTTTGAAACCAGAACCGACATGGCATCAGGAATATAGCAATTGTCTCGTCGGCTACGATCTCCTTGAAAGAAAATTAGGCGGCCAGCGGGGCAAGCCTCAGGCGACGTCGTCTCCAAAGAAGCCGAATGCTCCGGCTTATCGCAAGTACACGACGATGATTGCCGAAGTGAAAGACGCGACCGCTGAAATTCGCAGTTCGCTTGAAAAAGGTGATATTCAAAATCAGAGTGATGTCGCTATCGTGGCACCTGATATTGAAACGTATTGGCCAGCGCTTTCAAGTTACTTAGAGCAAGAAGGTCTTTCGACACAGAAGGATCTCGTCTCTCGTCTTCATGGGTTCCCCGATATTGCTCGCTGGCTTTCGACTCTTCGCTTGAAGACTGGTTCTTACGACGAAGCCGATATAGAGCTCGCTGTTTTCGACGCCCAAGATGCCGGAAAAATTTCTTACGATAAATTCCGTACGCTTTATGCGCATGTTTACGGCAGAGATGATCTCGCGCGCGATCCGCAGATTGCCGCGCGCTTTGACATCGAGTTGAAGGCAAAAGATTTCGCGACACGAGACGAGTTCATCGTTTTTGCTCTGAAGCAAATCCCTGAGGGCTGCGACTACGATCGTATCGAGCTCGCTTTCAAGCGTGTTTTCAC
>DATLHP010000289.1:0-10579 GCA_035539835.1 Bdellovibrionales bacterium | reverse complement strand
CCGCAAAGATGGGTTGAGGTAATCGAATGTTTTTCGAAGCAGACTTGCGCGGCAAGCATTATAAAATCGATATCACCGAGAGCAAACGCCACTGGAAGATCAGTCTTCAAGAAGACGCTAAAGACTGGGTTCGCTACGAAGTCTCTAAAGATGACTATAAACTCGTCGAGAACACGATCAGCCTGATCTTCAAAGGAAACTCGTACATTCTCGACTGCGTAGGGTCAGGCACTGAGTACAATGTCTACACTCGAGCAGCCTATGCGAACGTCACGATCTATAACGATGAAGCGATCTTGCACGAGAGCCTGAAAAAAGGCGGCGCGTTTGGCGCCGGCGACAAGCTCACGGCCGGCATGCCTGGAAAGATCGTCAAAGTGCTCGTCAACAAAGGCGACGTCGTAAAGGCGAACCAACCGATCCTCATTATGGAAGCCATGAAGATGGAGAACGAAATGCGCGCGCCTCAAGACACGCAGATCAAAGATGTTCTCGTCAAAGCTGGCGACAGTGTTGAATCAGGACAAACCCTTATTTCGTTCGAGACAAAAAAATAAGATGGAAAAAAAGAAGTCGAAGCTGCGCAAAGAGAAGTTCGCAACATCGAGTGGAATCACACTCAAGAACGATTACGGACCCGCAGACTTCGACTCTTCCAAATATTCTTCAGAGCTCGGCGAGCCCGGCGCATTTCCATTCACTCGTGGCGTTCAAGAAACAATGTTTCGCGGTCGCTTCTGGACGATGCGCCAATATGCAGGCTTCGGATCGGCTCGCGAATCAAACCAACGCTATAAACTTCTTCTCGAAAAAGGCCAGACCGGCCTGAGCGTTGCTTTCGATTTGCCCACGCAAATGGGGTACGACTCCGATCACGTCATGGCGACCGGAGAGGTCGGAAAAGTCGGCGTCGCGATTTCCTCGATCGAAGACATGGAAGTTCTTTTGAACGAGCTTCCGCTCGAAAAAATTTCGACGTCGATGACGATCAACTCGACAGCCGGAATTCTACTAGCGCTTTACATCGCTGTCGCTCGCAAGCGTGGAATCTCGGCGGACAAACTGACGGGCACGATTCAAAACGACATTTTGAAAGAGTACATCGCGCGCGGGACTTATATTTATCCGCCGACGCCATCGATGCGAGTGATCACCGACATCTTCGCTTTCTGTTCACGCGAAGTTCCGAACTGGAACACGATTTCGATTTCAGGCTACCACATTCGCGAAGCCGGCAGCACAGCGGCGCAAGAAGTCGCTTTCACGCTCGCAAATGGAATGACTTACGTTCAAGCCGCGATTGATTGTGGACTCGATGTCGATACCTTCGCTGGACGCCTGAGCTTCTTCTTCAACGTTCACAATAATTTCTTCGAGGAGATCGCGAAGTATCGCGCGGCTCGAAGAATGTGGGCGAAAATCATGCGTGATCGCTTCAGAGCCAAAGACGACAAGTCATGGAAGCTTCGCTTTCACTCTCAAACCGCAGGCAGCACGCTGACGGCCCAGCAACCAGAGAACAATATTGTTCGCGTTGCATTGCAAGCCATGGCCTCGGTCTTGGGTGGAACACAGAGCTTACACACGAACTCGATGGACGAAGCTCTTGGTCTTCCGACGGAGCGCGCGGCCACGATTGCACTTCGCACACAGCAGATCATCGCCAACGAGTCTGGAGCAGGCGACGTCGTTGATCCGCTCGGCGGCTCGTATTACGTCGAATCGCTCACGGACGCGATCGAGAAAGCCGCAACCGACTACATCGAACGCATCGAAGCACAAGGCGGCGTCGTAAAGTGCATCGAGTCTGGCTTCATTCAACGCGAAATCCAGTCGGCAGCCTATGCATTCCAAAAAGCAGTCGAAAGCAAAGAAGAGATCGTCGTTGGCGTGAATGATTTCATTCAAGCCGACAAGGCGCAGACGGATGTGCTCAAGATTACAGAGGCGGTCGCACAAGAGCAGATCGCCCGCCTAAAGAAGTTTAAAGAAAAGCGCGATGCTTCGGCAGTAAAGCGCGAGCTTGAAAGAATTCGCGGCGCCGCTCAAGGCAAAGACAATCTCATTCCTCTCTATGTCGACGCCGTTCAAAACGGCGTTACTTTGGGAGAAATCTCAGACGAGCTTCGCAAAGTCTTCGGTCTCTACAAAGAGACCATCACGATCTAACGTTGGCATAGCTAGTGCTCATCAGTCTTTTGTCGGTCGCCGGATGCGATCGACGAGGTCCTGAGGCTTCGTGAAAGGTCTTTCTTTCACGGTTGGCCAAAATTGGGCGGCACGTGATTGGGAGAGCGCTTGAAAGTCGTCCTGAGAATCCTTACACCGTTCCTGATCTGGATGATGGCGATGCCGAGCCATGCCGTCAGCGCGTCTGGTGCTGGTTCTGCTGGGTCCCGCATCGAATTCGCAAAATCAGGACCCGAGCACGCGCTTCGCTCGATCGAAACAACGACAACGGTTGTTGATGCGAAAGACTCTGCGGCAGAGTTCGAACGCATTGGTTCGGGTCACGACCAAGAAACGCTCATCCTCTCCTCCGACGAACCAGAACTTATCGTTGAAGCAGCGAAAGTCGCAGCAAAATCCAATGGAAAAGATCCACACGTTTTCGTGCTTCCAATTGGTGGTGCAGGAAATCCAGACAATAAGGATCTCAATTCTGAGAATGGCTTCAACCGCGCCGCTCGCAAATTTCGCGAAC
This sequence comes from Bdellovibrionales bacterium, assembly GCA_035539835.1. Taxonomy (GTDB): domain Bacteria; phylum Bdellovibrionota; class Bdellovibrionia; order Bdellovibrionales; family JAMPXM01; genus DATLHP01. Next base: position 7,875 of record DATLHP010000289.1, on the reverse strand, counting down.
ACACCGTCAACAGCATTCGCGACGACAAAATCGGATTTCTCGTGGTCACCTACTCGCTTGGCCTTGAGACCATTCGCTGGGTTCACGCGTCTCATCTGACCAATCTCGAAAAGTCCGCGATTTTGACCTACACAGTGATGACGGCTCTCGTTTTCTCGCTCAACAAAGACACCTGGTCGAACATCACCAAGCCAATCCAAAGAAGGATTCGCGAAGTGTTGAAGATGTCGACGGTGATTCCGAAAAAACCGGGCGCTGCGGATATCGTCGTAAAGCTTGCCGCAAATATCATGATCGCTCTTCCCGTGAACCTGGCGCGAGTTCCGCTTTTGAACATCGATGAGATTGCGAATCGGTCGTTCGATTACGCCCAACTGAATGCACCGATCATCATGGCCTTCATGGGTTCGATGATGGGTATCGCTTGGGGTGAATTGGTTTCTTCGATCGATCAAGAACTCAATCCTCGGGCGAAGTTTGTCGCTCGTCGCGCGATCGAATTTCGCTCATTGATCAATGGAATGTTCGCGTCGACCGCGATGTTGATGACTTTTGAAACGTATGGAATGCGCCCATGGGTCACCATGCTTGTGATGGGAGCGACGGGCTTCGCGCTTTACCTCAACTCCCAAAAACTCATCGATTGGGTCGAACAAAACCCAGTCATCGCACGTATCCATGACTCGCTCACCGCGATTCGAATGCCGAAGCTTCCGCATCCCGCAAAACCCGCTCAGGTATTGAATTTCCCAGAGAACCTGCGAACGCGATCAAGCGCCGTTCGTTCGTGTCGTCAGGCCGTCGGCGACTGATGCCGTTTACTTCTTTTCCAGCACATTGCCCTTTTACGTCCTGACGAGAATACGACACCTCTCAGGCTACGCCTAAGTGCCTGATTTCAGGATGGGTTTAATAGAATCTGCACGGCTTTTCGTGGCACTGTGCTTGCTCTTGCGAGATACCGTGATTCAAAGTGAAAACTCTCGACATTTACGTATTGGCGTACGCCGCGTGCTCTGGAGCCTTGCATGGGCGACAGCGCTGGTGATGGTCGCTCTCTCTGGAGCGACGTACTTCGGCTACCTTCCCGGCCCGCAATTCCACCTTTCGGCTGAAGCGCCGGCTGCTGATATTTCTATGGTTGTCGCGCCTCAACCGCTCAGTCCTTTGGCGCCACCGAAAATCGGATTCAATCGCGAAGACGTTCTGAACGATCATCTGGCACGCATCAACGATGCGTTCGCGGTCGATGATGGTCTTCGTGAGCGCGTCGGATTTTGGTTCGATGTTTATACGAAGTTCGATGAGAACCGTCGCATTCTTCACCACTCTCGCTTTCCGTGGGTCATTTTTAAAGTCGTCGATGTGACTTCGATCATCGAATCAGACACTCCCCGTCGCCGCTGGATGCGAAACGAGAAGGCCGACAAATTCGTGAAGAGCGAGGCCACCAAGATTCGCGAATCCCTGCGCCGCATCTCTCGATCGGCAAATCTCGCGAAGCTGAAAGCCGAAGATAAAGAACTTGTTGAAGCTCTTCGCCCACTTGGGAAAGACATCAGAAAATCTGCGCGCATCGCTGCGCAGTCGGTCCGCATGCAAGTTGGCCAGAAAAATCATTTCGAAAGCGGGCTCGCGGTCAGCACAAAGTATCTGTCTTCAATGGAGAAGATCTTCGCTGATGCGAAACTTCCAACCGAGCTCACGCGCCTTCCGTTTGTCGAATCAAGCTTCAACGAAACCGCAACAAGCCGCGTGGGCGCTGCGGGCATTTGGCAATTCATGACGACCACAGGTCGTCAGTTCAAGCTCGTCATCAATGATCGAATTGATGAGCGGCGCTCTCCGCTGAAGGCCAGCGAGGCAGCCGCGCGACTTTTGAAAGAGAACCACATGATTCTTCATCGCTCATGGCCACTGGCCGTGACGGCTTGGAACCATGGGCCTCAAGGCGTCCGAAAAGCCATGAAGGCATCTGGCTCGAGAGACATCCACAAGATCATCGCTCGCTATAGCTCGCGCAACTTCAACTTCGCCTCGTCGAATTTCTATGCAGAGTTCTTGGCGGCTTTGTACGCCGAGAAATATCACGATCTGATTTTCGATGTTGAGCGCGGACTTCATTTGAACCTTCACGTCGTCAGTCTTCCGCGATCAATTCGTCTCAACGAGCTGATCAAGGTCTCTGGGCTTTCTCGTGACGAGTTTCTTGCGATTAACCCGGATCTTTTGAAGACAGCGAACATCAACGGCCTCGTTCCGGCCGGCTTCAAGTTCCACGTAACGGCCGAAGCACGCGCAACGATCGAGCGTCGTTTCGCCCTCGCCGTTGCCGACAACAATTCGCCTCGGTCGTAATTAGTCGATCTTTTGATTTATAATATTGGTCACGGTCGGATCGACCAACGTTTGCGTAGCGAACACTCGCGTCGATTTCGAAAGCTCGAGAAGAACACTTCGGAATCCTGGTTTCACGTTAAAGATCACAAAGCCCCCGCCCGGAACTCCGTAGTCTTTTCTCGTCCATTCGCCGCGCTTATCGAAGTAAATAACTCGAGACTCTTCTGTCAAAGCCGCTTCATCCATTGCGACTTTGTAACCTTGGCGCCCCTGAATAAAGCCGACCATCGTTCCGAGTTTTGCATTTCGGTTCAGTCTCAATGCTCCGGCCATGCCGTCGAGCCATGCCGTCGGAATCATCGGGAAGTTCAGCTGGCGAGAATCCCTAGTGAAAGAAATCCGCGTGCGCTCATATGAGGCGCCCGCATCCGCGTCGAGAGTGAGCGGCGCCAAGCCACCAGTGAAGCGAGCCCGTCCTTCGCCAGAACGATTGATCACAAGCCCGCGCTCACGTCCGATACTCATGATCTCTGCTGACATCGGCCAATCTGTTTTGAATGCGTCATACACTGCAACAGCTGCGTTCTTATCAACAGCAAGATCAAGATCGACAACAGTCACGGCGCGATCTTCTGTTGGGAAGACGCTCGGCTCAGTTAGGCCGCGATCATCCATCGCTTGCACTGCGTGTGATCCCGCTTCGATCGAAACAAAGGCATAAAGCCCATTTGCCGAAGTCGCTGAGAGCGATGGATCTGGGATCGCCATCGAATTGAAATAGATTGGCTTGATTTCACGATCCGTTGTCATCAAGTCGACTTTTGCTCCCTCGACCGGCTTGCCAGCACGAGTGATTCGACCCCAGATGACCGAAGACATTTTGAGTTCTGCTCCGGCCGCCGTCGTCAGCGCTCGAATCGAGCGATCGCTAAACATCGGAAGGTCCACAGCGTTTTCAACACCCGTTCTCGAGAACGCAAGCGTTCCCCAATGTCCCGCTCGCTCGGAGCGAACAATCACACTCGAGTTTTCATGAATCTCTGTTTGTTCGAATGCGCCCTTTTCATCCGTCGTATTCGTGTACGGCAACTGATCAAACGAGATGATGGCCTGAGCGAGCGGTTTTTTTGCCGATGGAGAATCAAAGTCGAGGGCTCGACCATAAACACCGTGCGGAAGGGGCTTGATGCGAATCTTGATGTCCCCGACCGAAGGCTGACTAGCCACCACTTCCGGAAGATTCATCAAATCAAAGCGACCGCGACCAAGAACTTCGCCACGACCCGAGCGAAGCTCAGCAATCAACTCGCCGACTGGTCGATCAACAAAGATCTCGTAGCTACCTTCGCGCAAAGAAACTTGTGCAACCTCAAGCGCTTCGCCTTCGTTCTCTCTATATACGACAACCCGATCATCCGCGCTCGTGAGTGCAACGCCGTTCACAAACTGAAGTGGACCAGAGATCGTGAGCTGTCTTGTTTTGTCTGAGAGAAAACTCGCCACCGGTTTGTCATCGCCGGTTTCGTCACCCATTGCTCCGTACCCTTCAGAGTTTTGGCGACTCGCTCTTCTGCGATCCTCACGGCCAGCGACATCACGCTGCCGATTGGGAGCCGGTTTCCAAGAAGTATCCACTTGCGGCTGCTGCGGCATTGGCTTCACAAACGGCATCAAGAGTTGTTGCGCCAACTCTTCGCGACTGATTTTCAAAGCAGAGAGAGAAATCGTCTTCACTGTTTTCGGTGTTGCCGACATCACTACTTGTGGTGCGCGGTACCCCTGAAGAGCCTTTGCGATACGAACTTGTTCGCGGCGGCTCTCTTCAATGATATCGCGGGCAATAGCAGCCATGCGCTCTGGTTTTGCTGACTCTGTGCTCAGCTTCTCAACTCGCACTTGCGGTTTGAGCGACGCGAGCTCTACCGACACTTGATCAGACATCAAGCTGTCTTCAAGAGCTGCGTAGGCAGGAGATGAGCGATCGATCTCAATGCGTAGTCCTTCGGTGAATATCCGCGGCTCTGATTGAGTTTTCGTGTGAGTAGGTACCAAGAGTGCGACGGCAACAAGGCCGAGGCCCGAAGCCAAAAATGGCTTCCACGCCGAAGAAGCAAGGCTGCTTGTGCGCGATGGTTTGAACTGCACTCTCTCGTCCTGACTGAGATGGTTCAACGGCATTCCTTGCCGTTACCTTATAAGCTTATTTAGAAGGCATGAATGCCGTCAACGGCGTTACTTATCTTCGCGACGATTGGCCAACAAGCCTTTGAGTTCTTTGATGAGTTTTTCGCTCAGCTCTGGATCGCGCCCGAGCGATTGATACTGTCCGTTAGGACCCTTCTTTTCGCGGATGATTTGCGCGTCGAGATTGTACGGACGACTTGATCCATTGATCACGACAACCGCGTAAACACGAACGGGATCAGTGTCTGCGCGCTTGGACCAATTCATGGGATCGAAGTAATTGAAAATCAATGTTCGACCATTCGGGCTTTGCTCGCGCACGCCTGTCGGAAAAGCATCGATCAATGTTCTTTTGAGATTGCTGTAGCGAAGCTGAACATCCTGAATCGGGCCAGGAGCTTGGCATCCAGCGAAGATAACTAAGAAAGCCGCGAACAGGACCGATTGAAGGGCGACCTTTACCAGGCCGCCCGTAGAGACACGGAGTCCGTGGCTACTCACTTCGGCATCTTCTCCGCATCTTTCAAGAACTGCTGAATACCCGCATCCGTGAGAGGGTGAGTAGTCAGCTGCTTCATGACTTTCAGCGGGCTAGTCACGATATCTGCGCCCACCAATGCCGATTCGAGAATATGAATTGGATGACGAACGCTCGCCACCAAGATTTCAGTTTCGAATTGGTAGTTATCGAAGATCTGGCGCATTTGGCTAATCAGACCCATGCCTTCCGTCGAGATGTCATCAAGACGTCCCACGAAAGGAGAAACCAAGCTCGCTCCAGCTTTTGCAACCAAGAGAGCCTGAAGTGGTGAGAAGACGAGGGTGACGTTGGTCTTGATGCCGTCGGCGGCGAAGCGACGAACCGCAACCAGACCTTCTTCACACATCGGAATTTTTACGACGACGTTGTCGGCGATCTTCGCGAGTTGAAGGCCCTCTTGATAAATCTTGTCTGCAGTGAGGCTGATAACCTCAGCAGAAACTGGACCCTTAACTTCTTTGCAGATCTCGGCAATGACGTCGTTGTTCTTCTTGCCGGTCTTCGCAACGAGAGTTGGGTTAGTCGTTACGCCATCGCACCATCCACGCGCATTCGCTTCGCGAATTTCTGCGATATCCGCTGAATCAATGAAGAACTTCACGGTTTTCTCCTTGGAAAAATAAGAACTGAAGAGATTGGTTTATGGCTCATAGGGGCAAAAATCAAGCTCAAGACTTCGAGACTAGTACGTCTTCTAGGCGATAAAGACCGGGTTTGCGACCGACGATCCAACGCGCCGCCCGCCAAGCCCCACGGGCGAAGACGCGACGGTTCATGGCCGTGTGCTCAATCGTAACCATCTCTTCCTCACCCATCGCAAAGACTCTGTGAATCCCAAAGATTCCGCCACCGCGGACTGCAATCGGTTCGGGTAGATCGTCGCCGACCGCTTCGACCAGCTTTTTCTGCAAAAGCAGGGCTGTGCCGCTCGGTTTGTCTTTCTTTTTGGTGTGATGAAACTCTTCAATCTGAAAATCAAAGCCCTCAAGTGCGGCAAACTGCGCGAGCATCTTTCCGACAACCGCGATTCCGAGACTCATATTCGGCGACCATAGAACCGGGATCGACTCTGCCACCTCGCCAAGAAGCATTTTGTGCTCCGGAGAAATGCCGGTCACTCCACTAACAAGCGGCACCTTGTTCGCCTGGCACCATTCGGCGACATCAGATGTAAGCTCGGGAAGCGAGAAGTCGATAACGACCTTCACTTTCGAATCCAGCTTCGAAAGATCGTCGACAACGCTCACACCATTGATCGCCTTGGTTCCGCGAGCGAGTCCGGATGTCACTTTAAAATCGAACTCCGGCGCCAACGCTAGAAGCTCTTGGCCCATTCGACCGGAAACACCGATGATGGCTGCACTGTCGATCATAGAAGTCCTACCGCCGTCATTTTGTTTTTCAACTCAGCCGTGTACGGCTCCGTGAGTTTCGTGAGTGGAAGTCGAAGCTCAGGGCTTTCGATAACGCCCATCAAATGAAGCGCCATTTTGATCGGAATTGGATTGGCTTCGACATAGAGATACGAATTCAGATCATTGTATTTCAAAAATTCTTCGCGCGGAGCCGTATCGCCCTTGCGAGCGCGCGCACACCAAGAGGAAAACTCTTTCGGAAGAATGTGCGACGCAACAGAAATCACACCTTCGCCGCCGACGCCGACAAGCTCAATGAAGGTTCCGTCATCGCCACTGGTCACCAAGAAGTTCTCGGCGCTTTCTTTCACGACGCGACGGCCGAACTCGATGTCGCCTGTCGCCTCTTTAATGCCGACAATGTTCTTCAAGTGGCTGAGTTCAACAATCGTATCCAGCTCGAGCTTCGTGATGGTTCGTCCCGGCACATTGTACAAAAGAATCGGAAGCGACGAACTTTCTGCGACCTTTTGAAAATGTTGAAAGACTCCGCGCTGCGGGGGCTTATTGTAGTAAGGAACGACGACAAGAGCGGCGTCTGCTCCCCATTGCTCGGCCGCTTTGGTTGCCTCAATCGATTCAGACGTGCTGTTCGATCCTGTGCCCATCACGAGTGGAAGCTTTCCGCCCGATTCTGATTTCACGAATTCGAAAATTTTTTTCTTCTCGTCTTTTGACAGTGTTGGGCTCTCAGCCGTCGTTCCGCTGATGACGAAACCACTAACGCCACCGTCCACTTGAAAGCGAACAAGCTTTGCTAAAGATTTCCAATCGACTTCGCCATTTTTGAACGGCGTAATCAGAGCCGTCAGAACCCCCGAAAGATCTTTCATTTCAAAATCTCCTCGCTAATGGTCGTCTCGAAAACTTCAACAGCCGGCCCGATGAGCGTCACGCCGGTAAAATCACTTCCGAACTCGGCGACGAGCTCGCCACCTGGAGTCCACACTTCCGCACGAAGACCGCCCTGTTCTTTTAAACAAACCGCTGCCGCTGCGATGACACCGGTTCCACAAGAAAGCGTAAAGCCCTCGACGCCACGCTCGAAAGTTTTCGTGCGAACTTTCGCGCGACCGACGACCTGCAAGAACGTCACGTTGGCGCCACGCGGACCCGCCGCGGGATGAAATCGAAAAGCACTGATGAGTTCTTTTTGCGTATCAGCGCCCTCAAGCTCATCGACTCTCACGACCGCGTGCGGAACGCCGGTGTTCACCAGCGTTGCCCGCACTTGTTTTCCGGCAACCTCGGCTGTGATTTCACGCAGCGACGCTTTTACGAAACCGAGGTGTGATGCGACTTGTTCGTCTTTCACAGACACATCAACCATGCCGGCGCTGGTTTCGAACCGAACGTTGTCTAAGCCCAGATGGTTTTTTGTCCAACGCCCCATGC
>DATLHP010000288.1:0-3914 GCA_035539835.1 Bdellovibrionales bacterium | reverse complement strand
CAGCAGCATGGAATTCAACGGACACACAATTCGCCGCACGGTTTTCGACGCCTTGATCTTCGCTTATCTCGCCATCTTCGTGCTTGCGACGGTGACGATGCCTGACTCTGATCAACTCGTTGCTCAGATGGCTTTCAACGTCATCCGTTCGGTTGAACCGGTTCTTTGGGCAATTATTTTCTCGATCTGGGTGAGCTTTGGTCCATTCGCCGGAATGCTCGCCTTGATGGTTCACTCGGTTGCATCATTGGCAAAACAATTTGCCGAAATCGTTGAATCCGTCGAAGACGGACCCATCGAAGGCATCGAATCGACAGGAGCAAACAAGCTACAAACGGTTTGGTTTGCGATCGTTCCGCAGATTATTCTCCCGTTTATCTCTTTCACTATTTTCCGCTGGGATATCAACGTTCGTATGGCGACGATTCTCGGTTTCGTCGGTGGCGGCGGTATCGGAACAATGTTGATCGAGTATCAGGGACAGGCGCAATGGCCACAGGTCGGCGCGATCATCGTCGTCATCGCCTTTGTCGTGTGGGTGATGGACGCCTTCTCGGCGCACGTGCGTGAAGCAATTAAGTAAGCTTCTTCTTTATCCACTCCTGCTCGTCGCAGTGGGAGTTTTGCTCTTCATACTGAACCAACCGGGTTCACCCATCGAATTCGAGGCGATGCCGTCAGCGGAAGGCCACGTCTCGAATTTCATGCACAGAAAGATCGAGACTGGGCGCTGGCCTGCGGTTGCGAGTCCGGAGCCATCAGTTCAGACCGACGCTCGAGAGCAAGTCGTCGAAGAGACTTCAAGCGGCCACGCGGAAGAGCCACAAGCGCTCGAAGCTGCATTGCCTTCAAGTGAAGATCTTGGCCCTTTGAAGGCGACATTCGGTTGGCATATTCCGGAAGACGGCTTCACGATCGAAGATATTCCGGCGACAAAAGCGTCAGCAATGTTTCTCGAGAGAATGGAAGAACTCGATTTTCATTCTGAAACCGAATCGACTTATCTCGGCAAAAACGATGAGGGGCTCGATAATTCGGTCTTCATCGGAGAAGGCAAAGAAGATGTCATGCAGTGGTCGCGTGGAAGCACACTCGTCGTTGAAACGATCGGTTTCTTGAACGGCACAAAACTCATTCGCAGACCCGTTTCAGATGGCGATTTCAAGCGCGAGACCGACTATTCAGAGCCTGACGGGACCTATCGTAGAGTCGTTCGCTACGATTCTGGCGAAGTTGAGTCGCTCCAGATTGGCAATGGGAAGTACGAATCCCTTTACCGCTACGATCGTTCTGGGAGACTGGTAGAATACTATCACGGCCTTCGTTAAAGCCTTCTGACCCGATAGATTCGCTCTATCCATACATCGAAATGAACAATTGGATTGCTGCTTCGGTTTCTCCGAAAATAGAGAAAGAGGTTAGCTTATGGCGAGCGCATTTCTCTATGGATCTCTGGGCGGATTAATCGCTGCTGGTGCAACGACAGTCGGTGCTTCGATTGGGCTGATTCGAAATCCCCAGACCAAGGCGTTCACACAAAAGATTTCATTGGATTTCGCGCTCGGCATGATGCTCTCGGCAAGCGCGTTCTCTTTACTTTTACCGGCAGGGCAAGCGGCCTTTGCGCGCGGAGCCTCGAGCCTGTTTTGGGTTGCCGTGGCTTTGGCACTGGGCGCTGCGTTCATCTTCTTTATTGGTCGGCTGATTTCGTTTTCGACCAACACCGTTCAAGCGCGAGGCGTTCTCTTCATCATCGCAATGATGCTTCATAACTTTCCAGAAGGCTTGGCGTCAGGCGCTGCACTGGGCGGACTTTCCATTCATGGACTGGGCGAAGCGCATGGATGGTCAATTCTTGGAGCGATTGCGATTCAAAATTTTCCCGAAGGCTTTGCGACACTTCTCGCGTTTCGTGCACTCGGGATGTCGATGAAGGTTGCGTTCTTAGGTGCGTTTGCCTCAGCTGTTGTGGAGCTCGTCGGAGGCAGTACAGGTGGATTGATGCTTCAACTGACGAACGGCATTCTCCCGTACCTCTTGGCTTTTGCGGGTGGCGCAATGCTCTTCGTTTCCGTGCGTGAGGCGATTGCAAGATTCAAAGAACAAGTCGCCAGCGCCAGAGATCTCGTCATTGGAACTCTGGCAATGACGTCGATGACGATTGCTCTCGCCGGTCTATTTAATTAATTGATCGTGTTACGGCATGTTCCAGACGAACAGATGCTCGCCGATGGCACTCAAGCGCTTCGAGTCCGAACTAAAGCGAAGATCGCTCACCTGATCACCTTCGACGTCGAGATCAATCGACTTTCCATCTGCGATGACAGTGACTTTTCCGAGAGTGTACTGAGCGGCGATGTATTTACCATTCGGGCTGATGGCTGCAACCATCACTCCGTCACGCGCAGAGACTTCGGCAACCTTGCCGGTCGTAAGGCTTAGAGCTCCGAGTCGACCTTCGCGATTCTTAACAAGGGCAATATTTCCTTTTGCAGAAACCGCGAGCAATCCACCGGCATCCGAGAATGTCTTGAGAACCGCGCCACTGGCCGCATCCACGACGAGGATGTTCGTTTTGCCGTTTTCATGAATGCTCATCACGACCTTTTTGAAATCGTCGGTGAATGCAGCGGCGACGCCGTCACGGAGAAGTCGGGCAGGCTTTTGTTCGCGGCCTGGCAAATACGAACCTGCGGTGCCATCCGTTTTGATTCTGAAAATTTCAGTGCCATAGTCTGGCGCAAAAATCGAAACGATACTGACTTCATGTTTACCGATAATCACCATACGCGTGTTTGAAACCGCAAGATCACGAACGCCGTCCGTTTGAATGCGTGGTGTTTCGACTTTCGCAGACAAATCCATAGACACAATGGATCGGTGTAGGTCAGCGTGAAATCCGAAAGCGCGTTGGCCATCTGGAGTCACGACGGCTTGCTGAACAGTCACCTCAGCTGTTCCGACTTCAAACAAATGCTCCGCGTTTTGCCGTGTGTATGGAAGACGGGCGGCGGCCAATTCCGCTTCGGTGTACGGTTTTGAAATCACGGGCATCGGTGTGAACTGGGTATTCTGATTTCCCGTAAGGTCGATGATTCCGACGTTGGGAGCGAAATGGCTTTCGCCGGCTCCGATTTGTGTTCTTACGAGCTTGACGATCGAAGCAGTTTTTCCGTCTGTGCTGATCCGTGAAGTGATACCTAAAGTCGTAAGGTAGGGATTGGCCAGAGCGAGCGAAGGGCGATCGATCTCCATCGAGCATGAAAGCTCGGCTTGCGCTGAGCTGGTAAAGCAGGTCAATGCCGTCGACAAAGCGATGCCGAAGATTGTTGTCACGGTGTTCATACGATAGACACGCATATCAGTTCCCCAAGCGATCAATTCGAGCCCACGTTCTAAACGCGTGCCTTGTAATGGTACAAAGCGAGTTTCGTGCCCGAGTCTGGACGCCGACCTGTTTTTCGACACTCTTCGAAACATTCATTTTCGCTATCCCAGAAATCGCCCACGACCTTGATCTGGAACGATCACTCTTTTGACAAAACCTTGAGAATTCGAACCTAACAATGTGAGAAAAACCGCAAGTTCTTGAGGAGTTAGCTCATTCGGCCGAATCGTGAGTGGGAGAATTCTTATGGCGCAAACTATGTTCTACGTTTCGCATGTCGGTGTTCAAGATGGTCCATTTTCGATGGACGAGATCGTTGCTCGAGTTGGCGACGGACGCCTTGAGAAAAGCGACTACATTTACGATGAAACAGCGGGCGATTGGTTGATCCTCATGGCTCATCCAGAGTTGAGTGCGAAACTCAAACACGACCCACTTCGCAAAGTGACTCCTTCGTCAGCTGCGCCAACAGCGACGACTTCTCCTGAAGAATGGTACATCCTCAAAAAAGAAATGCGCTATGGCC
>DATLHP010000287.1:0-11431 GCA_035539835.1 Bdellovibrionales bacterium | reverse complement strand
GCGCTTGATTCTATTGCTATGCCTTACCACGGCCTCAGCGACCGCTGGGGCGATGGACCTTGCACTGTCACAGCTGATTCCCGGCCAAGCCGTCTTCTCCTCTATTAAAGTTCGCGAGAAAGTCGAAAGCCGCATCCGGGCCGGTATCGAGCCGATCCAAGTCATTAAGACCGTGCAAGGCTATGTCGTCGTCGATGGCAATCACGATGTCCTGATCGCAATGCACTTGGGTCTTGCTTCCATTCCAGCCGAAGTGATCGACGATTATTCGGCGCTATCGATCAGCGAAGCTTGGCAGGCATTGAAAGCGCACGAACTCGTATACCTTGAGAAGAGCCCAGACGAGCTTGCGATTCATCCTCCCTCTTTTTCCAGCTTGAAAGATGACTCAAATCTTTATCTCGCCTCGTTGATTGCATTGAAAGTGAAACCAACCACATCGGGAGCTATCGCAACGCCACTTGATTCTCCGAACGCCGTTTGGCTCAAAGACGAAAACACTCCATTGGCGATTGAAATCGAAATTGCGCGAGTTCTTTCAGCCGCCGGAATTCATTATGACGACCAATGGGGTCAGAACATTCCGGGTGCGATTGTGGAAAAGGCGCGAAATGCCTTATTGAAAGCGCAAGCTCGTGGCGTTCTTCCTAGGCTGGATCAGATTCGATTGATCCCAGGCCCGACGCGAAGCTGTCGCACCACTATCTTATCTTGATTGCGCCCTCTGAAGCCCGCGCTGGATCGCTGGAATCTTCATGAACGTCTGCCACACTGATGTATTCGCGCGAGTATTCACTAAGCCCATATAGGCAGGTCCAACCGTGATACCGAGAACATCCGAAGAAAACCAATTGCGATCGATGTCGATGCTATCGACGAATCCATAGCGGCCCCAGATTTTTGTAGCATGGGGACCCTTGATCCACTTCGAAGCATCCGTGAGTACCTCGTTCGGCATAAACATCGCCGATCCTATCGCGCACCCGATACAGACCGTGCCCTGATATTCCGCTGGTGAATACACTGCGTAACCTGTCGGCGACTCTCCAGCACTCAAGCCCCAAAATCCTTGTTTGAAAGTTTTGAAGCGGATGTCCGTTTTCGCTATTTGTCGATGCAGGCGCGTCGCCTCCAGGCTGTTCGTGAAGTAGTTCCGATGTCCATCTTTGAAGCCGCGGAAGTCGATGAACGCTTGCGAGTATTGATGAATGAAGAGCGGAACATCAGCACCCATCGGTAAACCGACTCGACCAACCGGAAGATCTCTATTCCATGCCTGCCAAGACTCTGGCGGCAAAGGTTTTGATGGATGGCCGAGACCGAGAATCAAAAGAATCATCTGTTCTGAGTAAGCAACCCACTGATGGGGCGCGTAGCCTTCTTCTGGTTTATACGATAAAGAGAGCGTTCGTTTGAACGGCTTCGTCCCACCGTCTGTCATGAAATCGTGAAAATCGATGTCATTGAAAAGGCGATCGGCGGTTTCAGCCACTTCAGTTCCAGGAAATACCGCTCCCGCATAAAGTGCGCCGGCAACAAAGAGAGCTGTATCGATCGTTGAAATTTCGCAATTCCAAACGCGCGTTCCAGTTTGCCAATCAACAAAGTGATAAAACCATCCTCGATATCGTTCGAGTGATTTTTCACTGAAACGCAGAGTCTTCAACACTTGATCATAGGCCGCCTGACGATCCAACCAGCCATTCTCCGCCGCGTTGGCAATCACCGTGAGACCAAACCCCGTCGCGGCAATCGACGCGACTCGGTTCGACGCCGGCGTCGGGACAAAGTTGTTTGCTTTGTCTCTTACGAGACCTCTATCGGGATGCGCCTCTTCGATAAAGAAACGTAGCGACCTCAATTCGAGTTCAGAGCGGATGCTTTGATGAGATCGTTTCGGTGCATAAGCTTCGGCACCGACGATCGAGAATACGGTCGCAAGAATGAAAACATAGATGCGCATGAATCGAGGTAAATCGAGCTGCGCGCGCTAGTCAATCTTTTGCGTAATGCCGCTCGTTAAGCGGCCTTTCTAGCTGATTGGTTTCGCGGTCGCGCTTGCTGATTCGCGGAACTCTGGTTGCCACCCTCAAGGAGAAGAAGTTTTGGGCGACCTCTTCCGTTCTTGGCTCTGAGTTTCTCAATTAGCTCTCGATCACGCTGATAAAAATAAGCCTCTTGGTGATCGTATCCGCTGCTCTTTAAACTATCGCGGAAGTTTTTCATCGACGTTCTCCTTCTTCCGATCCGACCATTCTCTCGCAGCCGATCTTTCAGCGCTCGAACTTAAAGAAAAACTAAGGTGTCAGCTTCGTTCTGAGACGTCCCAAAAAGCAAAGGCCCGATGAATCTCGCGATTCTTATCGGGCCTTCAATCTTGCTCTAATTTCGATCGAAATTACTGCGCTGGTTCTTCTGGAGTGATTTCAGTCATTCCACCTGCAGCGACACACTCAGCTTTGTGATATGTGCAGAAGCCCTGAACGCGAATCGCAAGAGTTGCGAGGTTCGCGAGGTCTGGCGCGTCGACTGTTCCAAAGAACTCATCAACAGTGAGAGTCAATGTTTGCGGAACATTGCGATACTGTTTCTTGAGGCGAACGTTCGACCACTTGTAGTTCAAGAGCTGCTCCATGCCGCCAATTTCGCCAAGTTGCATTTCGCCCGGGAACTTCGTCGCGAGTGCAGCGCGAAGTGCGAACAGCTTCGGCTTCTCTGCCTCATACAGATCACTGTTTGGGAAACTAGTGATGTGATGAAGAGCATCGTAACGATAGCCCTCTCCCTCTGGAGTGACGATCGTCGTCGGCGTCTCATGTTTTGGGAGAACCTTGAAAACAAGAACCGCGATACCAGCGGCGATGCCGTAAGGACCCAATGGTGGGACCACCAAAGCGTTCGCTTGGCTGACGAGAACGAGTAAAGACATAGCAGCTACGATGCGTTTCATTCGCATTTCCCTTCGTGACTTAAGGTTAAGTTTCGATCGATTTGGGGTTGAGCAAGGGGCAAGCCATTGGCGAGGACCTAGTTATTTTGGTCTGGGCACTAGAGTGCGCTGCTCTAGGGAAAATATACGCGACAGGGTGCCGACGATGGGCATCGGCACTGTCCGGATACCATCACGATGTCACTCATTGAACGTCGAGAACGGCATTGTCCTTAACGATAAGAGTAAGAGGTGTTTTCGCCTCTGACGCCTGAGTGACCTTATCGAGTTTTGCTTTTGTGAAGCAAAGTGTGTCAGCGATCTTGAGGTTGCGGCCGTTGTTGCTCGGAGTGACGATCGTCATCGAGCCCTCAACTGAGACAACTTGAGCAATGCGAACTTGCATTGGCTTGGCTCCGGCTTGATTGACTGTCGGACAAGGCGTTTCTGCATGAGCGAAAGTAGAAACAGCCAACGTAATAATAGAGACGAAAATTTTCTGAGTCACGAATGCCTCCTGAACTCTTGAGACTATTAAGTATAGCAACTTCTATTCTCGCAACGGAACTGACTGAGGGCCTATGAGCGACTGCAAAGAAGAAGTTCTTACCGACCTCGTCCGCGATTTGCGTCACTCAAACGAAATCTAAAAGCGATTTGAGAATCAAAACTGATCTATTCGTCGGCGCGGAGCCCAACACCGAAATCTTTGCACGATGGAGTGTCCGCGAAATTGCAGAGTTCTGCGGACGATGAACACGCAAGCACGCATTCTAATGATTCTTTCGATGGCCGTTTCGATCAACGCAGCTTCGCCGCTTTTGGCGCATGCGCAACTTGAAACGGGATCTATTCAACAACAGCTTCTGCAGTCGACAGGCAGCAGTCGGGCATG
This sequence comes from Bdellovibrionales bacterium, assembly GCA_035539835.1. Taxonomy (GTDB): domain Bacteria; phylum Bdellovibrionota; class Bdellovibrionia; order Bdellovibrionales; family JAMPXM01; genus DATLHP01. The sequence goes on along the minus strand of DATLHP010000287.1, from coordinate 7,607 downwards.
GATCAATCAGTTCTATGTCGATCGCGGATTTGCTCCGGCATGGACTGCACGCGGACAGCTCACGTATGCAGCTGAACAGCTCCGCAGAGCCATTGCGACCGAACTTCCTGCCCATGGCCTCGTTGCAAAAGACTATTGGACACCTGAACTCGAGAGTTACCTCACGACTCCTTTGACCGGCGACCAATGGCTCAAAGCCGAACTCGCTCTTTCAAAGGCCTTCGTTGAAGCCTCTATTCATTTGAATATTGGACGTCTCGATCTAAAGGCGCTCGCCAACAGCGCAAATGCAACGACAAAGACTCGCTTTAAAGATGTGAAGTATGAGCGCCGTCAGTTCACTCGATGGGCTGATTTACAAGCCGCTTTCGGCTCCGAAGGCATTGAGTCCGTTTGGAACCGATTGGCACCGCAACACAAGCGCTATCAAGATTTGAAGATCGTGCTGGCTCGCCTTCGCGCCATTCAGGCACAAGGCGGCTTCAAAGCGATCGCAGCACCGGGTACGACATTGAAGGTCGGATCGACCGGCGCGACGGTCCAGGCTTTAAAAGTCCGAGCGAAGCTTCTCGGTTACCCAATCACGAACCTGGATTCGACATTCGATCAGGAGTTCAGCTCTGTCATTCGTGACATTCAAGCGGCCAACCTCGCAGAACCAACTGGCTATTTGTCGCCTAGAGACAGTGCGAGCTGGGAGACGTTCTCGGTTACTTCTGAGCGTCGAATCAATCAAGTCGAACTCAATATGGAGAAAATCCGCTGGCTTCCAGAGACGCTCGAGCAGCGCCATATTTTCGTCAATCTCGCGATTCAAGAGCTCAACGTTGTTGACCCAAATCTAACGAACCCAAAACTCGCTAACATGCGCGTGATCGTCGGCCAGCCAGCGCGCAAAACGCCTTCGATGCGCGATTCAATCACCGACGTTGTCTTCAATCCAAACTGGACGGTACCAACGACAGTTTTCGCTGAAGACAAACTGTCGATGATTCGTGACGTGGTCACTCAGCAGGGCTATGCGGGTCTCTATCCTTGGTTTGAACAGAACCGCTTTACAGTGAAAGACGGTTCTCTGACTCAGATTCTCGATCCGACCACGATCGATTGGATGAATCTCAATCCGAAGACGACCGACATTTACATCGTGCAAGCGCCTGGCTACATGAACGCTCTCGGTGTCGTTAAGATCATGCTCAACAACCCTTGGGCGATCTACCTCCACGATACGAATGCACGCGATAAATTCGCACAAGCACACCGCGCACTCAGCTCGGGTTGCATGCGACTTTCAGCTCCGCTGGATCTTGCTGAATATCTTCTGCAGAGCACATCGTGGGATCGCACGCGAATGGAGAGCCTTGTTGCTACACCGGATGGGCCAGCACCTTTGAAATCGACATGGGCGAAGCCACTTCCGGCAAATAAGCTTCCGGTCTACACCCTCTCTGTCACTGCACGCCTCGGTGACGATGGTGTCATGCGATTCACCCGCGACGTCTACTCGCAGAACCTCTATATCCTCGAAGCACTTCAAACAGCAGGCTTCTACAAAAAGTGAGTTTTAAAAGCGCGCCGAACTTCGGCGCGCTCTTTGTAATTAGGTGATGCTCGTCAACTTTATCGACACTTTAAGGTTCTCTGACAATGGCGCACCGATCGCAGTCTTTCTCTCTTACGAGTGGAGTTTCTGGGGATACCGCTCGCAGAACGGAGAAGGTTGAATGGGTTTCTCGTCACGGCTTTTCATACTGAGTCTAACTCTGCTTGCATTCGTGGGCTGCGGAAAGTTCTCATCTAAAGACAATGCAAAAGACTCTGATACTCAGAGTCCTGTTGGTGAATTCAAAATCGAAGATTTCGATGAAATCGATACCGACCACGACGACATGACCGAGATGACAGAGTCAGACGCCGGTTCTGAAACTGAAACCGAAGCTGGTACTCAAACCGAAAACCAACCGACAACAACAAGCTCAACGACCCCGGCGACACAGCAGCCTGGAGGAGATTCGGTTGACGAACCCGTCCCGCCGGCACCGGCGCCCGTTACAAACTCTGAACCCACGGCGCTAGAGCCAACTAAGAAAAAGCCACTCAAGTCATCTGTGAAGTTCGTCGCTCGATGGGATAAACACAAATCCGGCGAAGCCTATACTCGCGCAACTCTTACCGCTCTCGCTGGTCCCGGAAAGAATCTGATTCAAATGGTTCCGCGTGACATGAAATTGTATTGCCCGTCCTACGCCAAGCTTAAAGCAGCAGAACGTGCATCTGTTTGGTTGATGTTGATCTCAGCAATGGCTCAACGAGAAAATCACCGCTTTGATCCAAAAGGTGCCTACACAGAATCATTCAAGAACAGCAAAAAGCAACTCGTCGTCAGCCGCGGACTTCTTCAAATCTCAAAGGAAAGCGCAAATTCAAGCGCCTATAAATGCGATATCAAGAAAGAAACGGATCTTGAAAGCGCACAAAAGAATTTGCTCTGTGGCGTAAAAATTTTGAGCTATCAAATCGGAAAGGCAAAGGTCATTTCCGCGAAACTGAAGAATGTGCCGTCGCACCGAGCGTGGCGCGGCGGAGCTGCGTACTGGTCTGTCTTACGCAACGGCGAGAGCCACCGCTTCATTCGCAATGAAGTTCGTAAATTGGAAGTTTGCCGCCGCTAACTACATGAACGTGAGTGACGTTGCATCCGTCGCCAAAAGATCTGCTAAATCGTCGGCGTGCTCTTCTTCGTCCTTCAAAATCTTCTCGAGCATTCGGCGGGTCGTAGGATCCGCCGTACCAAACCACTCAATCATCTTTCGATAGACCTCGATGACGATTCGTTCGGCAACGAGGTCATCTTCAAGCATTGCTCGAATGTCACTCGCATTGCCGTATTCTGTGATCGCTCGATCTGCCACTCGCATCGGATCAAGCTCTGGATTTCCACCCAGTTGATCGATACGGCGTGCAAGCATCATCATATGCCGCTCTTCACTGACCGCATGTTCAGCAAACTCAGCAGCGATTTCTTCGCTCGTAATACCTTTTGCGGCCACTTCGTGATGGCGATAGCGCAAGACACACATGATTTCAGTGGCGAGCGCTTCGTTCAACAATGCGCAAGCCTGATCCAAGTCCAGCGGATAGTCTTGCGTTACAGGGCCATTTTCGATCGAGTGCCGCGCATGTTGACGCACTTTCTCGATGTCATAGAGATCATTTTTCGGCTCGTTCATACTTGAACTCCTCTCGCATTTCGCTTCCAAGCGAATACTCATACCAACATGGCTAGTGCAGTTCACGCGAGTGAAGTTGCCGAAAACTAGAGAGAGTCTGCCTCGAAAGACTGCGTTGACGCACGATAGACGGTCCGACCACCCTCAGTGATTGAGTCAACGACAGCGATGACTTCGACGGCGGGCTTCATATCGGCGCAAGTGCGACGTGTATGATCTTTGACAAGAATCGAAGCCGAAAATCCTTCGACCAGAACATTTTCAAGCGAGCCAGCATAGAACGCCGAGCCACAGATACTCGTGCGTGTTCGCAATGGAACGATGATTTCCTGCTCCAACGTCGGCATCAACATGCAGCGAGCGAGATGATTATCGAGAGAAAAATAGCCACAACGATCTTGATAGAGCCGCAGTGTGATCGCTCGCGCGGTGAAATCGAGCTCGACGATACCCACGAGGTCGCTTGGCGCGCCATTGACCACCACATGCGTGAGCGTCTGACTGTGTACCATCGTCGGCAGCTCAGAACCGAACGTAGAGAATGTGACAAGAAAGGCCAGAATAAAGACTAAGACTTTCATTTGAACTCCCTCAGATCAGGTAGCAGCGGTGAAAAGTGCCGCTGTTCCCCTACGTCAGGATGTTCACAAATGAAATCCGTTTGGTTGATTTCGAAGAATACTTAACAACTAATCGCGAACAGTGATCCAAACGTTCGCAATGCCATAGCTACGCACCAGTCGATTGAAAATAAATCCATTGTCCGGATGCATACGAATGCATCCGTGCGAGGCCCGAGTGCCAAGCTTGCTCCAATTTCCTTGAGGCGTCCCATGCATGGCAATTCCGCCCGAGATAAAGACAGCGTAGGGCATGTTGCCTAGGCCGTTGTAGTCCCCGCCAGGAAACTTGCTCGAAGTGTAGCGGTCATAGATGCGACCATTCGGGTGACGATCATAGTTCGGCGTCGAACTGCCGCTTTTGCCGGTTGAGACCAGCCACTGATTCACCAACTGGCCGTCGCGATATAGATACATGATCTGTTGAGATTTATCGATGAGCGCCCATACCGGACAAGTTTCGCGGTAGCACTGCGGTTCCAAGCCCGTTTCGAACGGCAACCAAGAGGGCATCCCCGTCGCTTGTTCCTGCTCGATATCGTACTGTCTCAATTGCTCTTCAATATTCGGATCAAAAGGATCGATTTCGTCGAGAATGTTCGGAAGATTTTCGTTTTCGACGGCATTATTTGCCGAAGAGATCGAGGCCGAGCCCATTGAGAACAGCAAAACGACAGAGAGCCAGAGTGCTTTCGTTTTCATGTTGTTCCTTTAAAATCGCGCGCCCGCGGCGGCACTTTCAGTTTTCTTTGGCGCAATTCCAACGAATGTACGAGCTCCGTTCTCGATCACATGCAGAGCTCGATCCGGAAATTCGCCAAACCATCCGTAATGACGTGCGACGCGAAGGCCTACGTAAACAGCTGCGCCATATCCGACCCAAGACCATGTAATACGTCGAGCGATTGTCGGACCCAAAGTCGACAGAGCCATATTCTGCACGAATGCCATCGTTCCCCCCTCCATGAGTTTCGTCTTACAACCAGACGATTTTTCTTCAGGAGAAGCGATTGCTCCGCTTCGTGATCATCAAATTTTGAAGGAAGTTGCGCTGAATTGTTCTCAACCGCGCCATTGCGTCACAAGCCAAGCAAGTGCGTCAGGCCGGCGTTCGCCGATTTCGAAATGAGTGCCGTCAAATTCGCGAACCTCTGAATTCACTTTCAAGTCTTTGAGAACCCCGGCGATAAGACGCGTTCCATACTGGAGATGAAACTGATCTCGAGTGCCAACATCGAGATACACTCCGGCAAGTTTCTTCACACCCGTCGACCGCGCACGAAGAAAGAACATCGGATCCCACTCAAGCCATTCCGCCCATATGTCTTGCCGTACTATTCCGGTCTCTGCATCAATCGGCCAACGAATGGTCCCCGATCGATCGCCAGCATAAGCGAGGCCCATAGCGATGGCATTGACGATCACATGCCAATCTTTGCGACGAAGAAGCTTTCCATCTTCAAGCTCTCTTCGGACCGCCGCAACTCCACCGATCTTAGCGATCAGTGGGAGAGCCGTGCGAATTTCGTTCAGCAAGCTGGCATCGAAAAAGCTGTCGGGCGCAATCGCCAAGCACCAACCAAAAATATCTGGACGCAAACTCGTCAGATGAAGCGCGCCGTAGCCACCGCTCGATCCGCCCATAATGGCCCACGAGTCCGCGCTCTCTGCGACCGAAAATCCGGCGCGAATTTCAGGGACGAGTTCGTCAGTGATATAGGTCGCATATCGGCCAAGACCGTCACTATCGATGAATTGCGACCCACCCCAGAAAGTCATTGCATCAACAAAGACGTAGACGGCCTTTGGTGCTGAGCCTTCGTAAACGAGCTTGTCGAGCGTTTCAGGCCATGACTCTTCGGCAAACTTTGTATTGAAGGCTTTTGCGCCATTTCCCGTGAATCCGCTGAGCACCAGCACCACCGGCCAGCCACCGCGAGGAGCCGCTTCGAAAGGTACCAAAACAGGACTTCGCCGTTCTGCTTTGTCTCCAAGTGGGTTCTCTCTCAAAACGAGACTATCGACAATCAATGTTCGAATTTCAAAAGATTGCAAAGAATGAACGACAAGGCCTGAAAGAATGCGTTTCGAATTCATTACCGAATTGAATTCGGTCTCACCGTCTCATTCAAGGAAAAACTCCCATCGTCAAATTCAGAACAACCCACTTCATTCCGATAAAACCTAGTCGGAGACAATGTGTTGAATCGTATCGCTCTGTTTGCGCTCATACTGACTTTGCCGATCGTGCTCGAAGGCGTTCCGGCAAGCCTAACGCCTTATGCAGAGAAGGCACACCTCGCTTTGTCTGAAAGTCTCACTCGACTCTATGAGCTCAATCGAAACCGCAATGCGGGTTGGATTACGCCCGATGAATACGCGGCGCGCATTCGCAGTGACGTCATTCCACGAATTGCATTGTCGGCGGTTGAACTGAGTCGCCTTTCGCAGACCAGTCGGTCTGACGGAACCTGGCTCGCATCCAGCGCCCGAACGCTTCAACGTAAACATCAGGAACTTGAAACGATCGCGCTCATCTTCGAAACAGAAGATCGGTTACTGGACGTCGATGCGCTGATGCGAAAACGACAGTTCGACTCCGCTGCATCGACACTCGATCTCTTCTGGGTATCGGATCGGCAGCGCATCGAAGCACAAGTCGCCGTTATCGATGAATTCTCGAGTGACGCAGCCCATGCACTTCGCACGGATCTCGAACGTTTCAACGAGGCAGCACTTCGTCTCGAGTTTTTGCTCGCCGAGCGCCATCTCTCGACCCTCAAGGCCGCCGCTTTTTCACAAACGCGCGCGCCCGCTGCGTCCGGCGACAACTCCGAATGGGAAGCTTTGCACGCTTCAACTCGCGCTCAAATTCAGCGTTTCGATTTTCTAGCGCGCATGAGCCCTTCAGAATCCATCGATCCCTACCGAAATCGTTTCACTGAAATCGATCGACTGTTCGGCGGCGACTCGCTACCCTAAAATCGTGAAGAAAGCGCGCATCGGACTTTTTACCGCGAGCCTCTTTTTATCGGCGATTGCTATTGCGCAAACCGACGAACGTTCACTCATTCGATTCTCTGCTGTCGTTCAATACTCTAGTGGCAATGTTGAGCGCGTCGACAATCTCAAACATGGCACTCCACTTGCTCACGAAAGCGTCATTTACGAGGGCGATCGCATTCAACTGGCGCAAGGTTCGACGCTGAAACTTGTTACTCGCTCTCGTTGCATTCTCGTTTTGTATGGCACCGCCGTCGCCCTCGCTCCAAACGCAGAAAAGCCTTGGCGCGCAATCGGCAAAGCCGCACGTCTCATCTGTCCAAGCGGTGCCAGCGAAACTTTTGTTTTTAATCGGAAGCGGTACCATTCTGATGGCGGCGAACTTTTAATTGCCGACAACAAAGTCATCGCTCTGCGCGCCAACGTGAGCAGCGGCGATCAGCCGCTGAAAATCGATACAGGTTCACAAGCGCCCGTCTGGCAACTCAGTCAGAAATACAAAGCTCCAAAAGAAGCAACGAGCATCGTTAAGCCCACACCCGAACCCGCAAAACCAAACAACTATCGTCTGAGTTTCGGCCCCGTTTTAGGATCAGGCGCAGTCTCCTACAATTCCGGCGGACTCTCGCACGACGAACTGCAGGTCGATGGAGCACGATTGCAACTCGGTTGGCGACACGGAGAAGGCTCACTTCTCGCCGCCATCTTTTTCCGAGAACAAGAGAATCGCGATTTGCGCCGCGAAAAAAACCAA
>DATLHP010000286.1:0-2659 GCA_035539835.1 Bdellovibrionales bacterium | reverse complement strand
ATTTCACACTTTCAAGGATCAAGTGATTTTTGAAAAACTCGAAGTCGCCAAAGATGACGACAGTCCCTACACGATCTACACACCGTATTCGAAGAAATGGAAGTCTCTGATCTCGAATGCAGACATCGCAGAACGAGCATCATTGAAAAAACTGAACTCGCTTCTTCGATGGAAAGGCCGCTCAATTCCGTCATTGAAATCTATTGGATTCGAAAAATCCGATGGTGCTTGGTCAACGCTCGAAATCGATCGCAAGAAGCTGCGTGCTTATGCGCAAGAGCGAAACTTTCCGGGCCTGAATTCAACGACACGGCTGGGGCTTCATCTTCGTTTTGGAACTCTCAGTGTTCGTGAGGCGGTTCGAGTCGCTCGCAAGGAAAGCGAAGCATGGCTGAACGAACTGATTTGGCGTGAGTTCTTTATGCAGATTCTTTGGAACTTTCCACACGTCGTGAAAAGCGCTTTTAGGCCTGCGTATGATGCGATTCCATTTCGTCACGATAAAAAGGAATTTCGTCTCTGGTGCGAGGGTCGAACTGGATATCCCATCGTCGATGCGGGCATGCGTGAGCTGAACGCGACAGGATTCATGCACAACCGTGTTCGCATGATCACGGCGAGTTTTTTGGTCAAGCATCTCTTGATCGATTGGCGATGGGGAGAGGCCTACTTTGCGAAAAAGCTTCTCGATTTCGAATTGGCAAGTAACAACGGCAACTGGCAATGGGTGGCCGGCACTGGCTGTGATGCGGCTCCGTACTTCAGGGTTTTTAATCCTGATATGCAAGCTGAGAAATTTGATCCCGATCAAGATTACATTAGAAAGTGGATTCCGGAGTTTGCTACATCGAAGTATCCAGAGCCGATGATCGATCACAAGACCGCGCGTGTTCGCGCCCTTCGTGCGTATTCGAAGGCATTGAATCGAAGTTCTCCGCAACGCGGATAGCCTTGCTCAAAGCTGTGATGTTCCCTTGAATACGGGGCATGAAAGTTCTCATCACCGGGGCAACTGGACTCATCGGAAATGAACTTGGCCGCCGCTTAGCGGAGGCTGGGCATGACATCATCGTTACGTCGAGACACGTAAACACTGCTGCGAGCGAACTCTCGTTTCCGGCGAAGGTTTTCGAGTGGAAAAAGTCGACCGATGACTTTCCAATCGAGGCTCTTGAAGGTGTCGAGTCGATCGTTCATCTCGCCGGAGAGTCGGTCTCTGCGCGCTGGACAAATGAACGAAAAAAACGGATTCGCGAATCCCGTGTCACGGGAACCGAGAGACTTGTCGAGGCTGTTCTTAAATCAGGTATCGGCCGCACTTCGCTAAAGTCTTTTGTTCTCGGTTCTGCTATCGGAATCTACGGTGACCGCGGAGATGAAGTGCTCAACGAGTCGAGTGCTCCCGGAGCCGGATTTCTTGCCGAAGTCGTCAAAGAGTGGGAAGCCAAAGTCGATCCACTCAAACAAATGCGCACTCGCGCCGTCATCGTTCGTACGGGCGTCGTCTGGGCGAGACATGGCGGAATGATTCAAAAGGTTCTTCCGGTTTTCCAAAGTGGCCTTGGTGGGCAGCTTGCACAGGGCAAACAATGGCTCAGCTGGATTCACTTAGACGATATCGCTCGTCTGTTTCAATTCGCTGTTGAAAACGAAGTCGTTCAGGGCGTTGTGAATGGCGTGGCTCCGGAACCTTTGAGAAACGATCGCTTCACTGTTGAATTTGCACGAGCGCTCGGAAAGCCCGTTTCTCTTCCTGTTCCTGAGTCTGTTTTGAAGGTCGTTTTGGGCGAGATGTCTGAGGCGGTGCTTGGTAGTGATCGAGTCACATCGTCAAAGCTTTCTGAATGGGGATTTCAATTCGAACATCCGCAGGCGGTTGCGACGTTACAAGAAATCGGCGGACCGCTGCGCGAGGGGCGATTCGAGTATCGAGCAGAGGTTTGGCTGCCGAAACCGGCCGACGAAATTTTTCCGTTCTTCAGTTCTGAAAAGAATCTCGAACTGATTACGCCGTCGTTTGTTGGTTTCAAAGTTCTCGGAATGTCCGACAGCGAAATACGGCAAGGCACGATGATCGACTACAAACTCAAAATTCACGGTGTTCCCCTTCGCTGGAAAACGAAGATCGACGAGTGGGAGCCAAATAAGCGCTTTGTCGATAGCCAGCTTCAAGGTCCCTACAAAGAGTGGATTCATCAGCATGAGTTTATTCCGCTCGCGGGCGGCGTTCTGATGCGCGACACGGTTCTGTTTAAACTACCGTTCGGAGCAGCGGGACGTCTCATTGGCGGCTGGAAAGTCACCGGCGATGTGAATGAGATATTCAAATTCAGAAGAAAGGTGATCGCCGAGCGTTTCGGAGCGCTTCAGTGAACATCGACTATCGCGCGGCCACGCTGGCTGTCGGCACTGAGCTGACGGATGGCCAAGTGCTTGATCGCAATTCTGCTTGGCTTTCCCGAAAATTAGCTGCCGCTGGTCTTGAGGTGATTGAGCATCGCGCTGTCGCCGATGATCGTAAAACCATTTCTGTCGCTCTCGGCGAAATCACCCGCAAAGTTTCACATCTTTTTGTGACAGGTGGCCTTGGTCCAACGAGTGATGATTTCACTCGAGAGGTTCTTGCCGATTATTTTGGAAGACCTTTGAAGTTTGACGA
>DATLHP010000285.1:0-16608 GCA_035539835.1 Bdellovibrionales bacterium | reverse complement strand
CTTGGCGATCTTTTGGACCTACCATCCAGGAATTTGGATCGCTGCCGCTGCGGGTTTTTTGGTTTCTCTGATCATGCTCTTGGGAAAACAAGGGATGAAGTACCTTTTGATCGTGGCTGTTTTCATCGCTGTCACAAGTTTCATCGTGCACGGCTCACCGGCAGAGATGTTCGAAAAAGTGCAAGCGCAGGATCTCGTGCGTGCAGAAAAGCAGCGTGGGCAAATCAATGCGCAAGTCGCTCTCTGGCAGAATAACAATTGGTTCGGCGTCGGTCATAAAGCCACCGAAGCTGCGACCTATGATCCGAGCACAGGAAATACCTACTTCTTTATGCTGGCGAAATCCGGTGTTTTAGGAGGCGCGTTCTATCTCATGTTTCTGCTCGGGTTCCTGCTGTCGACGTATCGTATTTTTCAAGAAATCCCGCGCACTCACTACTGGCATCGCACTCTGATTGCCGGATCACTGGGAGCCCAACTCGCGTTTCACGTCGCTGGCCTCTATTGGGTCACTCTTGCTGAAGCGATCGTCGTGAATCTCTTCGTGCTGATGCTTTCAGCATTCAGCTACCTCTCCGAACACTACGGCCGCGGCATCGTCTCGGACGATTCCAGCCTGTAATGTCGCTTCGGCCATCCGGCCTTCGCTTTCCTCGGGCCAAAGGCCCTCGCGAATGCGGGGGCAAGCCCCTGCGACCCAATCTAAATTTGAACGAGCAAGCGAGTTGCCAATTCACTGTCAATTGCAAGATCACTTAATGCATGGCGTAAGTTTGTAAATGGCGGTTATTACGCGATGAATTTGAGTCTGGTCTTCGAAAAAGCGTTTGGAATCACGAACCAGAAGCGCCTATCATTGAGGCTGATCTTTAGGCGTTAATCGACCAGGAATCGCTGTATGACCAAAGCAGATTTGATCAATTTGATTTCGGAAAAAGCGGGCATCACGCGCGTTAAAGCTGAAACCGTCGTCAACACGATTTTCGATTCAATGGTCGAAGCATTGATGCGCAATGACCGTATTGAAATCCGTGGCTTCGGTTCTTTCGTGAATCGTTACTACGGTGCTTACAAAGGTCGCAACCCACGCACGGGCGAAGTCATCAACGTCCAAGAGAAGAAGCTTCCATTCTTCAAAGTGGGCAAAGAACTCAAAGAAGAGATCAATAAGGGCGAGTAAGCACGTAGGTGCTTAACAAGGGCGAGTCATCGGAAAAGCTCGCGTCTTTTCTATTTCGTCGATTTCATAAATCGCCATGAACAATCGATCCATACCCAGTGCGATTCCACCAGAAGGCGGCATACCGCTGCGAATTGCCGTGAGCAGTTCTTCGTCGACCGGAACAGCGGATTTACCGAGTGCTGCCTTTCCTTCGGCGTCTTTGCCAAAGCGAGCTTCATTCTCTCGTGGGTCATTGAGTTCGTGAAACGCGTTCGCCAACTCCAGACCACGCCAATAAACTTCAAAACGATCCGCGAAACCATCTTCTCCGATTCGAGAAAGAGCAGCTTGGCTGGGTGGATAGCCGCGAACCAAAAGGGGCCCGTCCGTACCGAGATCCTTTTCGATTTTCTCTAGGAAGATTCTGAAAAAGACATCGTCCCATGAATCGTCAGAGCTAAAACCGATGCGCTCGCGCTGAGCGAGTGCCTGCAGTTCTGCCAGCGAGGTATTCGGTCTCAAATCGAACGACAATCGCTCGCGAAATAAATCGCGCATCGTGGTTCGACGCATCGACACCGAGCTCAATTTTTTTAGCAAAAGCTCGACGTCATCGGCGATGGAATCGAGGTTCGCGTAAGCTCGGTACCACTCGAGCATCGTGAACTCAGGCTGATGATGCTCACCGATTTCGCCGTTGCGAAAACACGGTTTCACTTCGAAAATCTTTGTCCATCCCCGCGAGAGCATTTTTTTGAGGTGAAACTCTGGACTCGTGGGCAGATAAAAAGTTCTCTTTTTTGATCCGATTTCCCATTCGGTTTTGAAAGGATCCAAAAAAGGTTCAGTGCCCGGAGAAGGCACCAATGTCGGCGTCGCCGCCTCAATAAAACCTTTTTCGACAAAGAATGAACGCACCCGCGAAACGAAATCAGCCCATCTCACGGACTGCTGAACGTCGAATTTTCGAGGCTCAGAGGTCGTCAACCCTGGGCATAAAAGCAGAACACTCTTGGCAACAAGAGCACCGCCAGCATCGATCAGCGCCACTGCCAATATGTCTCCGATTTTGAACAAATCAGGGGCGGGGCCCTCGTCTATTCTTTGCGGCGCCAACCAAGAGAGCGAATCTTTTGCAAAACTAAAAGTTAGGGAACTTCCGTTTGCCTCGATCTCACAGCGCTCTAAATCGATTTTCTTGATACGGCCGCAGACGATCGTCTCAGAAAGAGCTTTTCCTTCGAAGGAAGAAACGTCCTTCCAACCAGCGTTCGCCGGCGGATAAGGCGTCCAAATCTCTTCGAGAAACTGAGTTCTTGCTCTATTCGACATGCAGGCGAAACCCTACACGCATCGACATTTAGGATCAAATCTGTTCAAGGCTTTTATTCTAGGCACTCGACGTTTCATGTAGGATGGGGTACCTAGGATCCTATCGGAGGACCGTATTATGAAAGCCGATCTGAACTATCTCAAAAAAGAACTCAAACGCCTTGCAGACATGCAGTACCTGAAAAAGGAACTCAACCGCATCGCTAACGAGATCAAAAACTTCGATCTCTCAAGTGCACTCACTCCGCAAGCTCGTCAGCGTCTCGATCATCTCGAGCGTCGATTTAAAGAAGTTCTTAAAGGACTGGCCGATCTCCAAAAGCAGGTCGACTCGAACCTCGATCGCTTTATGAAGCTGGTTCGTAAATCCAAAACTTCGACTGTGAAGAGCGCAGCACGCGGCAAGAAAAAGGCTGCGAAAAAGAAAACCGCTCGCAAAACGACAAAACGTAAAGCACGATAATCGACATGAGCGATCTGAGCGGTAAGGTCGATATTGTCGAGTTCAAAGCTGGCGAAGTTCTCTTCAACGAAAACGAAGAGAGCTTCCACTTCTACATCATCCAAGACGGACAGGTTGAAGTAACGAAGCTCGATGAAAAAGGCGAACCGCTTTCACTAGGAATCGTCGGGGCCGGCACAGCGCTGGGCGAATTCGCGATGATTACCCGCAAGCCTCGGACCGCGACGGCCAAAGCCTTGAGCCGGGTTACAGCGGCTTGCGTTAGCGAACAGGCCTATCAAGAGCTTCTCGGGGAGCTGCCAGAATGGGCAGTTTCAGTGATGCGGGCCCTCATCGAGCGCCTTAGACAAGCCAATGAAATCGTTCGCCGCGCGGGCTCAGCCAACCCGTCAATCATGCATAAACTCGATTTGGCAGAGTTCGATCCGTCCGCTGGGACGATCACAGATACCAGCCCCTTTCTCAGCCAAGATTAAGCCCAACTGACCGCGTTTTCCATAGGCGGCAGGCTCCCCTGCATGCTAATTAATTCGCATCCAAAATCTCTATCGTTCCCGGAGGACAAGCATGTCCGAAACTAGCTGGTCAGCACTCGAAAACCGCAACGAATTCATTTCTCGGCACGTCGGTCCGTCAGAAGCCGAAACCACAGCAATGTTGGTGACTGTCGGTGAGCGATCACTCGATACGCTGATTGCCGGAACAGTGCCGTCACAGATTCTTTCCAAAAAGGGATTAGACATCGGTGAAGCGATGCCAGAAGCGGCGATGCTTGCGAAGGCTCGGGCTTACGCTTCTCAGAACGCTCTTTACAAATCGTTCATCGGAACTGGTTACTACGGCAACTTCACGCCGACCGTTGTTCTTCGAAACGTTCTCGAAAATCCAGGTTGGTACACGGCTTACACTCCTTACCAAGCCGAGATCGCGCAAGGTCGTCTCGAAGCGCTTTTGAATTTCCAGACGATGCTCATGGATCTCACGGCAATGCCGGTGGCAAACGCATCACTCCTCGACGAGGGAACTGCGGCTGCAGAAGCCATGACTCTCACTCATTCAGTCACCAAGCTCAAAGATGCGAACAAGATTCTGGTCGCCGATGACTGCCATCCACAGACGATCGAAGTCTTGAGCCGTCGCGCAGAACCACTCGGTATTGAAGTCGTTGTCACACCTTTCGAAAAATTCTCGTTCGATGACAAAACGTTCGCATGCTTGGTTCAATATCCAGGCACTGATGGTCGCGTTGCCGATTTCGCAGCGATCACTGAAAAAGCTCACGCAGCGAAATCGCAGATCATCGTCGCAACGGATCTTCTTGCACTGACTCTTTTGAAAGCTCCGGGTGAATGGGGAGCTGACGTTGTCGTCGGCAATTCGCAGCGCTTCGGTGTTCCGATGGGCTTTGGTGGTCCTCACGCTGGATTCATGACGACGAAAGATGATTTCAAGCGTTCGCTTCCGGGACGCCTTGTCGGTGTTTCGGTCGATGCTGAAAATCGTCCGGCAATGCGCTTGGCGCTTCAGACACGCGAGCAACACATCCGCCGCGAAAAGGCGACGAGCAACATCTGTACAGCGCAAGTTCTTCTCGCTGTGATGGCATCGATGTACGCCGTCTATCATGGGCCGCTGGGTCTAAAGCGTATCGCGCTTCGCACTCACCGCCTCGCTTCGGCGTTTGCAGCTGGCGCAAAAAAACTCGGCCTCAAAGCAACACAAGAAAATTTCTTCGACACTGTCACGATCAACGTCGGCGCGGCGCAATCGAAAGTGATGCAGGCTGCAATGAAGGCGAAGTTCAACCTTCGTGCAATTGGCACCGACCGAATCTCTTTGAGCTTCGACGAAACTTCAACTCGTGAAGACGTTGAACAGCTTTGGAAGTGTTTTACTGAAGCGGCATCAGCACCGTCAGCACTCGACTTCGACTCGATTTCAGCTGCCGCAGTGACGGCGCTTCCATCGACACTCGAAAGACGAAGCTCGTATCTCACGCATCCTGTATTCAATAGCCATCATTCAGAAACTGAAATGTTACGTTACATGGCTCGTTTGCAAGCGAAGGATCTTTCGCTCACGCATTCGATGATTCCACTCGGTTCGTGCACGATGAAGTTGAATGCGACGAGCGAGATGATTCCGGTCACATGGCCCGAGTTCAATCAGCTGCATCCGTTTGTTCCAGCTGATCAAGCCAAAGGCTCGCTCGCACTTATTCGTGAGCTCGAAGGCATGCTCTGTGAGATCACTGGGTTTGATGCCGTGTCTTTGCAACCAAACGCAGGATCTGCCGGTGAATACGCGGGACTTCTTGCGATCCGTGATTATCACCTCTCGCGCGGCGATAAACATCGCAACATCTGTTTGATTCCTTCATCAGCTCACGGAACAAACCCTGCAAGTGCTGTGATGGCGGGAATGCGAGTCGTCGTTGTAAAGTCTGACGAAGGTGGAAACGTCGATGTTTCTGATCTTCGTGCTCGCGCAGCTGAGCACAAAGACTCTTTGGCAGCACTCATGATCACTTATCCTTCGACACACGGAGTGTTCGAAGAAACCATCACTGACATCTGCAAAATCATTCATGACAACGGCGGACAAGTTTACATGGATGGAGCGAACTTCAATGCGCTCGTGGGTCTTTCTCGCCCGGGCGAATTCGGTCCGGACGTCATGCACTTGAACTTGCACAAGACCTTCTGTATCCCCCACGGCGGCGGCGGACCCGGTGTTGGACCGATCGGTGTTCGTGAGCACTTGAAAGCATTCTTACCAGGACATTCGCTCGCAAGCGCGATGGGACTTCGCTCTAAAGGTGCAACGGCCGTAGCGTCGGCGCCATACGGAAGCGCATCGATTCTTCCAATTTCGTGGGCCTACATCACGATGATGGGTCGCACGGGCTTGAAGCGCGCCACCGAGATCGCAATCCTCAATGCGAACTACATCGCTGCCCGTCTCGCACCTCACTATCCGGTTCTCTACAAAGGTAAAAACGGGCGCGTTGCTCACGAGTGCATCATTGATTGCCGAGGTCTAAAAGACGCCGGCATCGAAGTCGAAGACATCGCGAAGCGTTTGATTGATTACGGCTTCCACGCACCAACCATGTCATGGCCGGTTCCAGGAACTCTGATGATCGAGCCAACAGAGAGCGAATCGAAGGCAGAGCTTGATCGCTTCTGTGATGCGATGATCGCAATCCGCGAAGAGGTCAGCGACGTTGCCAGCGGCAAACTCGACAAAGAGAACAACCCATTGAAGCGCGCTCCACACACGATGTTCGAAGTGACTTCGGACAAATGGGATCGCCCTTACTCTCGTGAACGCGCGGCTTTCCCACTTCCGTGGGTAAAGGAACGTAAGTTCTGGCCAGCTGTCGCACGCATCAACAACGCATACGGTGATCGTCATTTTGTTTGCTCGTGCTTACCGCTGGAGGCGTACGGTGAATAACGTAAAAACATTGCTCGCAACGACGGCCCTTGTTTTCGGATTTTCATTCGCGTTTGCCGAAGAAGCGAAGAAGACCGATCAACAATCGGCACAACCAGCCGCTGCTGCCGTCGAGACAGAAATGACGGCAACGTTTGGTTCGACTTCGACAAGTGGACTCAACGGCTGCAAAACCGAAGAACTCTCAAAAGACGTCATCAAAGAACTCAAAAGCGATTGCAATGCTTGGGTGAAAGATCAGAAAGCCGATCTCAAAGACCGCTTCCGCACGAGCAAGTGCGAAGAAAAATGCAGCGACTGCGCTGCAAGCCTTCGTCGCTGCAACGTACTGGGTACCGTTCGCTACATTCAATAATTGATTACTGCTTTAAGTCGTCGAAGACGTGATTGATCACGCCGTTGTGGTCAATCGTCCAGACATCGACATCAGGATCGCCGTCGAGATTCGCGGCGGCGATCGCCTTGTATCCGTCGGGGTAGGCCGTGCAGTCGGCACAAAGATTCTCGAGAGAGCTCAAAGAAATTTCAGACAAACGCGTGAGCGGTGAATAATCGATTTCGAGTTTCGGGATCGCCGCCTTCAAGGCATCGTAGTCTTTCAACTCTGGGCGATGCGTGAAGTACTTCGACTCTACAGGTGGAAGCCCCGTCGCTGGACGAACAAAGCCTACTTTGTAGAGCGCTTTTTTCGGAGCGAGCGCGAGACCGTTGAGATCGGTCGTATAGGTTCCATACGTTTCACGGAACTTTTGTTCCTTGTCGAAAATCAGCTGCAGGTCAGCGCGCACTGCACTTTGGATTTCATGAATCTGTGTCTCGTGAGGGTTTTTCCCACAATAAGGAGCAAGGCCTAATGCGATGCCCATTCCGAGCGTTAAAACCAATCCGCCGATGATGTGAATTTGCTGCGTTTGCATTCTTGAACATTTAGACACTAACTCGGTCAAAACGTCACCTTATTGAGCCCTTATAAGCGCAGCGCCGGTGCTATTCTTAATGGTCTGAGGAGGTCTGTATGCGTATAGAAGTTCGATTCCGCCACATGGAACGCTCAGAGGCTTTGGAAACGTTCGCTCTCGACAAGGTTGGACAAGCCGTCGAAGAATTTGGGCATCGCCACGATTCTCATGTCCTTGTCTGGCTAGTGAGTGAGCTGAACCTGGTCAATCGCGGAACTGGCGAGTTCATCTGCGAAATCGAGGTGCGCGTGCCGCGAAGAAAACAGTACTTCGTCAGCCGTGCATCAACCGACATGCACACATCCATCGTTGAGGCAGTCGATCGCCTGAAAACGGTGCTCGACGAAGCCGGAAAGAAAGAGATTTCTCAGCGAAACGAAGCTGGCCGATTCACTCCACCGTCATTGACGTAGTCGTTCTAGCCTAAAGTCTCATGCCTCTCCTGTTCTTGATGACGTAAAATCAGAGAGGAGAGGTTGAGCTATGCTCCCAGTGACTGATCAACGCCGCGTCGGCCTCGTTCTCTCCGGAGGAGGCGCACGCGGTGCCTATCAAGCTGGCGTTCTGAAAGGAATTGCCGAAATCGCAGCTGACGCTGGGATTGTGAACCCGTTGCCGATCATCACCGGCATCAGCGCTGGCGCTATCAATGCCGCGTTTCTCGCTTCGACCTGCAATGACTTTCTGCAAGCGACTGACTCGATGGCGAAAATGTGGAGCGAACTCACAGCCGACCGCGTTTTCAGAACCGACGCCCTCAGCGCCGGTCGTTCTGGCTTCAAGCTTCTCTCTGATGCAACGGTGGGTGCGCTTTATTCAAAAAAACTCGCGCGCTCTCTTCTCGACACGCGACCACTGCGACAGCTTCTCGATGAGAAAATCGACTTCTCGCGCATCGACTCGAATCTTCGCAATGGTCATCTGCATGCACTTTCGATCACGGCGATGAACTATACGAATTCGTATAGCACGGCGTTTATTCAAGCCCATCCCGACACAGAGATGTGGAGTCGTTCGCGACGAAAATCAGAGCTCTCAAGTATCACGTCTTCTCATGTACTCGCGTCGGCCGCACTTCCTTTGTTCTTTCCGACTGTTCCCGTCGGCAATGACTACTTCGGTGATGGATGTCTTCGTAATACGGCGCCTTTGAGCCCGGCAATTCATTTGGGTGCTGATCGCCTGCTCGTCGTGAGCGTCAGAAAACCCGACAGCAAGCCCGCGCATGCTGGCGCTGGCATCGAGCCATCGCTAGCACGAGTTCTCGGTATTGTTTTGAATGCGTTGATTCTCGATGCGGTCGACGTCGACATGGAACGTATGAGCCGTATCAATCATACGCTCGAACTCATTCCGGACACTTACCGAAACGGATCGCCGTTGAGAAAAGTCGACTTCTTGTGGATTCGCCCATCGAAAGACATCGGGCAATTGGCAGGAGATCTCTTCGAAAAGCTTCCGAAGGTCATCAAATATCTGATTCGTGGTTTGGGTTCTTCGAAAGAAGCCTCAGAGCTGACGAGCTATCTGTTATTTGATCCAGACTTTTGCGGTCAGCTCGTCAACATGGGCTACGAAGACGCACGTGAGAATCACACCGAGATTCTCACGTTCTTAAAGCGCGGATAATAATTAGCGAATGCAGGATTTGAACTCAGGCGAGTACTCACCGCTGAGGCGGATGAAGTTTCCGCTGCCGACGCGATCGTCACCGCGATATGACGTCACGACCGAACGCCCATCATCGAGCTTGAACGTCTGTTGCCAGATTGGCGGATTCGACTCAAGTGAGACCGCGTGTCTTGCAACGATGCTGTACTGTTCTTTTTGTCCATCCTGAGTTTCAAGCTTCACTGTTTTCGCAGAAGCATTGATCTCGAGGTATGAACCCGTGTGAGTCACGCACACTTCTTTCGTTTCGATAGGCACTTGCGGAGTTGGAAAAGAAATACCGCCCGGTCGAGTTGGCGCCGGCGGAACCGAGGCGAACTCAGGAAGTCGAACTGTTACAGTCTTATCGCCATCTGCAGAAATCGTGAGCGAAGCACCCGAGTAGTACGAATCAACGAGGCCGACGGATGCGAGCGAAATGATCGCTGTGTCAGGAACGATTGCTTCGCACATATCAACACCAGTCGATTTCAACTTCGCAAAACACTGAACCGGCATGCTCTCAGCGCAGCCGCCCTGCATTTCAAGCGAGTAACTGAGCTTTCCACACCCGCCTGGGCGAGTGAGTTCGATAACGATGTTTTCGCCAGCCGAATCAATTCTCGCGCTGCGAACTTCTTCTGCTTGAGAAATAACCGGAATCGCTAACAACAAAATCGAAATAATTTTTTTCACAAGACACCTATAGATAGTGGTTATGTTTAGTTACGGCGAATCAGATTGCGAACTCCACGCCAAGCATCCGGTCTACGGTATTTGAATCCACCAAAGCAGAGAGCCCTGGTTCGTCACCTTCGTTGTAGAAAATGCATATTCAGTTTTTCCGAAGCGAACGGTCACTGACCTTGAAAGAGGCGCCCCTGCCACGAGCCGGCAGCATGAACACGATCGATGATGCCTTGATAGCTCTTCATCTTGTGGCGGGTCCAATCAGGCGCAATCAGCTCATCCCATCGAGACGAGAGTGCCGCCAGACGATGAACGGCAATACGAGGTGATAGATGATCTAAGAACAGCGCCACGCGACTGGCATAGAGATCAAGATCAACCGGATTGAACTCGCCTTTTGCGTGCAATTCTTCGAGTGGAGTGTGTTTAAGAACGTGGAGATTGTGGAGCTTCACATTTGAAATCGGCAGCGAGTTACAAAGACGAGCGGTTTCGATGATCTGTTTGTCGTTTTCAGTCGGCCAACCAAAAATCAAATGCAAACCGACATCGAGGCCCGTTGCCGCAACCTTGTCGATCCCCTTGATCGATTGGGCCGCCGTGTGACCTCGGCGCATCCAGATCAATTGATCGTCATCGAAACTCTGAACACCAAGTTCGATCGAAACGAATGTCTTCTCGCTGGTTTCTTTCCAGAAACGAAGAACGGCATCAGACAACGTATCAGGTCGAGTTCCTACCACGATTCCGGCGACGTCATCGAAGCTCAATGCTGTCTCAAAGCCCTGCTTCATTCGCGCAAGCTGTGTGAACGTCGTCGTGTACGCCTGAAAGTAGACAAGGAATTTTGAAGCGTTGAAACGCTTGGCGACCTTCTCGCGATGCTTGAGAATCTGTTCGCGAAGCTCGTCACCCTGGCTTTCAGGGTAAGCGAAGGATCCGTGCACATCGCAGAAGATGCAGGTCTGCATGCCGCGAATGCCTTCGCGATTCGGGCAAGTTTCAGCGATCGAGACCGGAATCTTAACGACCTTCGATCCGAAACGCTTTTTGTAGACCTGACTGATTGGGAAGTACGGCTTCCCTTCCCATGATTGCATTTCCACGCGGACCAGAAGGTCCTATGCCTCCCTCTTGAAGTCAAAATGTGATAGAGAAGTGGCATGTTTACCTTTCAAGAGACCGAAGACGGAAGCCTCACACTAAGGATTACCCAAGCTGATGGCGCTTCAGAGGCCATGCACAGCCTGAGAGGCGCTTTTTCAGAGACGGTCTATATCTACGGCACTGCCATGCAAACTGCGCTCGATCAGGGCTTGGATTTGCGTGTTCTATCGATGGGCCTCGGGCTCGGCTATGTGGAAATTCTTGCAGCCGCGCTCTGGCTGAAGGGTGGAAAACCCGGCCGGCTTCAGGGCGAGAGTTTCGAGATCGTGCCTGAGCTTCGCGACTACTTTCAGGCCTGGCTTCGAAGTGAGGCCTGCCCTACCGACTTTCAAAAGACTTATGACGACGTTCTAGTGAGAACCGCCAAAGAAACCGGAGTCAGCGCCGACCTGATTCAATCTGCCTTGAACGCAGCCGTGGACAAAAGTGATTGGAAGATTCGTGAGGCTCTTGAAGCAAACACGATGTTCACAGAGAAATTCACAGTGATCTGCTTCGATGCTTTTAGCTCAAAGAGCACGCCTGATTTGTGGAGTGAAGAATTTCTGAATTCGTTCTTTCTAAAAGCGTGTGCGCCCAGCTGTGTGCTCTCGACCTACGCCTGCACCGGAGCCCTCAAACGCGCACTTCGTAACCAAGAATTTACCCTCACAATTCGCGAAGGGTTTTCGAGCAAGCGCGACTCGACTTTCGCCGTCCGTCACGCCGTCTCAAATTGAGAATCCTCCTCGACGCGGCTGGAGCGCCGAGGTTTTTTCACCGATGATAGAAACATGATGAAGTCATTTTTTTCAGCCATCGCCGTTTCATTGTTTTCATTCTCAGTTTCTGCCGCCGGTCCTTTTACGTTGCCGAATCTCGAAGGCGTAAAGATCTCTGATGAGGAAATCGCACAGACATTCGAAACCTTCTACAAAGGCGACACTCGCCTTCCGGCCTCAACAAAATCGGCAAACCGCGCACCTTCGAACGTCCTTGAAGGCTTCGAATACAAAGTGAAACTCGGAAAAACTCTGAGCGCATTTTGGGTCATCAAACGCGGCGACCAATACGAGCTCATTTTCTCGAATACATCAGGTTCAAGAGCTTCATTCACGATTCCAGTTGAACACTTTCTGCAGTTGAACTCAGTCGCCCGCGACGTTCGCGCACCAGCAAGCGACATTCGCACGTGCAAAGAAAACTACGCTCGCATCGAAATCTACGATGTCGGCAAAAAGAAAGTCCTCGGCACCTGCCTGAACATGAAGAAGACCGAGGGCATGAAGCAGCTTGGTGCTTATCTCTCTTCGTATCTTAGATAGGTAGGTTCACGGGCACATCCCGTCGGCCATCTTCTTATACTCTGCAAACGGACCTAAGCCGACAGTACGACGAAGCCCATCGAGATGCATTTCGTCTTCCAAAGGTAATGGCTCCCAATTTCCAGGCGTCGTGCACTGTCCTTGAGTGCCATAGCGCTGTAGACGGCGTTTCGTTAAGTCGTTCCATGATGCGGCAACGCGATCAAACAAATAGGCGTAGTTTTGGGAGCTGGTTTCCCGAAGTGGCCAGAGATTCTCTAGGGTCTTCAAAACTGACTGCTGAAAGTCCGGATCTTGGTCAGCGTGTTGGACGATTAACCAAGCTTGATTGTCCGCAACTTCTCCAAACAGGCTGATGCGAATCCAATCGTATTTCGTTAGAAGAGTTTTCATGTCAGCTGTGTCCCGGAGGTCTATCGCAATCATCAGCGAAACAAATTCATCCATCGCACATTGTTTTTCGGCATCGGTGTAACTGCGCTCGTGAATTGTCGTCACGAGGTTCCGAATGTATTGGTCAACCTCAAACATGTGACCAAGCTTAGCCTTCACCCAATCTCTGTCTTGAATGCTGCCCGGCACCTTAGAGAAAGCATCATTCAATTTTTGGATGTTGGCTTCGGCAACCACGATGTCTTGCTGCACTCTTGGAAACTTGGCCGTACAGACGTCAGCAAGTGCCGGAGTCGAATTCAGAAGAATGGTCGTGAGCAATACTACGAACTTCATTAGTCACTTCGAATAGCATGCAGGGGCAGACCGGTCACTTAGGTAATATTCCCGATTGCAACGTATTCACGCCAGACAGGCACCCTGAGCGAGTGTCACGTGACACTTAAAATCAGAAAAATTTTTTTGTCGATAAACAAAAATAGGTTGACCACTATTAAGGGCGCCAAACTTTCTCTTCTGCAAACCTACTATTGGATGCCCTTTATCTTTCCATCCTACAGCACTGCCGAGCGAAAAAACTGATTTCGACAATTCTCGAGCATCACCCGAATTGCGTTCAGCAGGCGTCGTTTTAGCGCTGCGAAATTCTCGTGATAGCTTGTTTTCGAACTTAAGGAGTAAAGCGCATGTATGAAATCGTCTCTTTCAACAAACGATCGGCTCTTGAAATTCACAAAGATGCGATGGTGACAGCAAAGAATATTAAAACTGAATATCTTCGGATGTTTGATATTTTGCTCGAGGTCGAGGCTCATCAAATTTACTTCGATTTTGAAATACCAAGTCTTTACGACTATTGCGTTGAGCTTCTCGAGCTCTCAAATCAAGTCGCAAAAGATTTTGGCGTGGTTGTTAGAAAAGCGCTTGAAGTGCCTGAGCTTGTAGTCGCTATTCGGTCAGAGAAATTGACCATTTCAAAAGCGCGGAAAATCTGTCCAGTCTTGGACCAAAAGAATCATCGAGAATGGATTGATCTCGCGATTCACTGCTCTTGTCGTGAGATTGAAAAAACGGTCGCCATGGCAAACCCAAAAGCTGCTGTCTTTGAATCGATGAAATACGTTTCTGGAGACGCTCTAGAGTTCAAAATGGGAGTCAGTGAAGAATGGGCCGAAGAGCTCCAGCGAACCAAAGACTTACTTTCTCAAAAACTGAAGCGTGCCGTATCTTCCGAAGAGGCTCTCTTTATTCTCATGCGTGAGTACAACCAAAAGAATGATCCGGTTGAAAAGGCGAAGCGGGCGCAATCTAAGAAAAATAAGAAACCCAACCCAGTAAACGTGAAACCTAAAAAAGCTGTGCTTTCACTGACGCGCTATCGTCCTGCTGAGCTCGAACATCAGGTTGATCTTCGTGACTTAAATCAATGCGTATATGTCGATAGAAATGGGAAGCGTTGCGATGCGAAGAGATGGCTTGAAAAGCATCATATCCTTGAGTTTGCCAAGGGTGGTGATCACTCGCCCGAGAATCTCGAAACACTCTGCTGGGCTCACCATACGATCAAACATCGAAAGTCATCGAATCTGAGTGTCACGTGACACTCAGATAAAAATACCGAGCGCCTGCGCCAATTGAACGAAGCGATGATCCGGCGCCACCAATTTCGGCGGTTTCATCAGATCACTGATTGGTGCGCGCTTGATGCGGCCTTCGCGGTAAACCACGGCCTTACCCCAATCGCTGTCAGCGACCATGCGTGAAACCTCAACGCCCATGGCGAGGGTGAGGAACCGGTCTGTTGTTGTGGGTGGGCGTGAGCGTTGAAGGTGACCGAGGACGACGTGACGAGTTTCCCAATCACATTCCTTCTCGACCCAACGCGCGAGGCGCTCTGAGAACCCGCCAAAGCGTTCTGCTTGCGGGCTTCCTTCGACTCGAAACGCGATCGACGCTTCTTCTTTTTCGGCGATGGCGCCTTCGCTGGCGACGATGATGAGTCCCCGGCGACCATCTGCTTTTTTGGAGCGTATGAATTCCGCCAGCTTTGCCCGCGAGAACGGACGTTCAGGCAACAAGATCACATCGGCATAAGACGCAAGACCTCCGCCCAATGCAATCCAGCCGGCCGTTCTTCCCATTGTCTCAACGATCATGACTCTTCGATGCGCTTCGGCTGTCGCGCGCAGAGCATCGGCGGCTTCAGCGACAACAGCGCATGCGGTGTCATAGCCAAACGTGAACTCAGTACCTTCAAGATCGTTGTCGATCGTTTTCGGAACACCGATCAATTTAAGACCATTCACAACTTTTTGTAGGCCCGCAAAAGTTCCGTCGCCGCCAGCTGCGATCAAACCGTCCAGGCCAAGCGAAGCGAAGCACTGACGAAATTCTTCTTCGCGCCCTGCGATGCCACTTTTGTTCGACGTTCCGAGAATGGTTCCGGCTTCGCAGTGAGCACCGCTGACTCTCGCTGGATCTAGAACGACCGTGCGGCGATTGAAAATGCCTTCGAAGCCGTCGCAGATGCCGACGACTTCGACGCCTTGTCGAGAAAGCGAGCGAACGACGGCCTCAATGATTCCGTTCAGACCCGGAGCGTCTCCGCCTCCAGTCAAAATGCCGATTCTCTGTGCGGCCACGCGGGCTCCCTTCGCGACTTGATGCCTCGATCGTATCTCAAAAATCGAAGTTTGACTCTCGTCGATTCGGCGCAAACAATTTTAGTGATGCTTGCTATTGAATATCCGCACGCGGTTTCTTTTTTTGAGCGCGTTGGTCCGCTCTTGAAGAAGCGCGAGTTTGAAAACAATCTTCTGCTGAGTAGTTTGCTTTCGCTAACGAAACAATCTGCACAAGGCGTTCGGTTCTTTGCGGTCGACAATGAACCCGGCCCTCAAGCGGCATCGCTTCTCACCAATCAAGGACGCCTGGTCGCCGTGGCTTCAAATGGCGAAGCCAGTGCTGTACTAGCCCGCCACCTCGCAAGCCAAGGTCACAAGGTCAACATCGTCTTCGCCCCTCGAGAAACAGCTGCGACTTTCGCAGACACTTACGAGGGATTCGAACATCACGGCGATCAAGTTCTGATGAAATGCGAACGCTTGCAGCCGATTGTGCCATCGGAAGGAATTTTTCGACTGGCGACAATGAAAGACTTTGTGCTTTTGACGTCATGGGCGCGAGCCTTCGTCAAAGAATGTCGACTCAACGACTCCCCTAAGGAAGTCGAAGACACTTTGAGAAAGTTTATCGAGTGTCGGCAAGCCTTCGTTTGGGAAACTGAAAAAGGTCCGGTTGCCATGGCCGCTTGCGGTGGACCGACAGACAAAGCCGCTCGAATCAGCTTCGTCTATACGAGTCCACGTGCGCGCAAACGCGGTTACGCACAAACTCTCGTGCATCGGCTAACCTACAAAGTTTTGAAGGAAAAAAAGGCCGCCGTCCTTTTTGCCGATGCAGCGAACAAAACCTCGGTGTCTCTTTACCGACGGCTTGGATACGAAGTTCTACAAGAATTCAGCGAGTTTCGGGCTCGAGTGTAAGCACCACTGGGTAGTGGTCCGAACAGAGCAGTTTTTTTTCATTCAAATTGCGCGGAATCATCATCGTCATCCCATGCTCATCTTTGAATCGATAGACCCATGTGTCTTCGCGACTCACTCGAGCATGAAGTTTTTCAGGAACAAAAATGTAATCGAGCTGACGACTGAAGCCGGCACCAACGCGACTATTGCGCTGAGGTAGCTGCATGTAGGTGAAGCGCTCATCTTGCGGAAGATCGGCGACCTCGAGTGCGTCTTTTAAATCTGTTTCTCGATAAATGGCTTCGAATTCGGGGTCATGAAGCGGCAACGCGGCTGTGCCATTGAAATCGCCCGTAAGAAGAACCGGAACACGCTTGCCGAATTCTTCATCAATCTCGGTGTAAATGTGAACCAGCTTCTCGAGTTCGGCACGCCGGCGATCTCTGCCACCCGGATCGATTCGGTCGCGATCGAGTTGCGATTTCAGATGAACGAGCAAAAC
>DATLHP010000284.1:0-7063 GCA_035539835.1 Bdellovibrionales bacterium | reverse complement strand
TCTGTTGAGACACTCTTGCCCGTCTTTGGGACTAGGCAGCCCATGTGTGCAGCTCTTGCACTTTGGTGCTTGGCATCCGAACTGCAGCTACAAACTGCAAACGGGACGTGCGAACGTTGTTTAAATCAACCTTTTCAGAGGGAATAAAAATGCGCTTAGAAAAACTTTGTCGAAACAATCCGGTAACGCTGGAAAAGACAGCAACACTTCGATATGCGGCAACGCTGATGCGTCGGGAACATGTCGGCACCGTCGTTGTTACCGAACGAAGAGAGGGCGTCGATGTACCTATTGGAATTTTGACTGACCGGGATATCGTAATCAAAGGTGTGGCGGAGTCGAGAGATCTAGACGGTGCGAAGGTCAGTGATGTGATGAGCGACAGCGTCCAAACAATTTCGCCGAACGATGACATCGATGAGGCAATTAGTCGAATGCAAAGAGCGGAGGTTCGTCGCCTAGTGATGAAAGATGAACTAGGCGCTATTTGCGGAATCGTTTCTGCAGACGACATTCTCGCCGAGGTCGGCTGTGAACTCGGGCTTCTGGGCTCACTATTTAAACGCCAAGTGAAGGATGAGAAAAGAAAAGTTGCTCCAGCAGAGAGGCGCCTGCTTTTCGAATGACGTGCCTAATCTGAAGCTGTCGTATTCCACATCGTAGATCCGTTCGCCTGAAGAAAAATTTTTACCGTCAATGGGTCGCCGCTATATGTGCTGTGGAATTCGGAGGGCAAAATATTTTTCGTCACAGACGCACCGACACCCAGATACCCGAAATCCCAGCTTGTCGTTCGGTGGGTATAGCCGAATGTGGCCGCCGTGACCCAGCGAGGCTCGCTATTTCTCGCTGGAATCTGGAGTTCACCCGGCGTGCGTTGAAGATATTCAATTCGACTCCAAATATTCTGATTCTTTCTAACGATGCTGATTTCTTCGTTGAATGAATTTAAGGCAGAGATGTCGTCATAAAAATTCACCAAGCCCCAGATAAATGCGTTGTGCAAAGCCCAGCCGCTGTCCAGAGTTCGGTCGTAATAAACGGAAGCCGAATAACGCCAGATATGATCCAACTCCGGTTCATGTGGCTCAGGGCTTTTCACATAAGCTGCTGAGCTCATCGCATACAAATGTTTTGAAAATTCTTGAGTGAGCCTCGCGCTAGAAGAATTCGGGTTACCCACTGGTAGATCTACTTTGGTCGGCTCTGGTTCAGTTCCATTAAAAATCGATGCTTCGATAGTGGTCTCACCGAATCGAATGGAGCTGCCCAGTACTGTGCTGGCTATGTGACCTAAATCTTGCCCTATATGGTGACCTAGCGGTGCGTCTGGATTCACCATGCTTGTGGGTCTATGCATAAATGGGATCGGTCCATCGGTCGACTGTCCGCGCGGAGCAAACCAGAGCTTTGCGTGGTCGGGCCTATTTCCTAAAGTGATTGTATCGCTCAGTGTAAGACCCATAATAGGTGATGAGTGTGGATGTTGAGCATCAACGTACGGCTTGTGTCTGGCGTTTTCTTCTCCGATCTGAAGTAGTTCCGGATAGCCATCTTCGGGGAAGGTCCAGCGCTCAAAGGTCCCCATTAATTCTAGATTCAAATAATGATGGTCTCCGATACTTGAGCCAACATCAGCCATGAACATATTCGGGATAGAAAATTCATTTCGTCCGCGTGGACCCTCAGCAAACGTCTGAACGAAAAAGGAATTATAGTGAAGCATTGCCATTTGCATCGGCATTCCAGCCATAGCTAGGGGCATGCACATACTATGAGAATAGTCCCAAACCTCCATTTCAGAGCATTCCCTAAGTCCCGACGAGCGGTTGGATGATTCTTCGGTAGTCACCGATTGCGTAGGATGATGATCGTGATCTTGCGCAAAGGCCGCTTCCGAAACGAACGTGGCAATAAGTCCAATAAATAGAATTCTCATTTAAACCGCCACAGGTTGAAGTCTGTCTCTAGGCTATTAGAGAACAAAGCTTTGCAATTGTTCAGGAGTGACAGCAGTTGTCTTAAGCTGCTCCTCGATTCTTCTGCGGAATGTATCCGCGGCTTCTGGTTCTCCGTGGTTCACAAAAATCTTTTTTGGCAAATGCGGCAAATTTTTTATCCAGCTGAATAATTCATTTTGATCGGCATGAGCAGACATCGAATTGATGTGTGTGACTTCTGCGTTGATCGGCCAGTATTCGCCGTGAATTTTTACTTCTCGAGCACCCTTTAAAATGGCCTCTCCGCGTGTCCCGCCAGCCTGGAATCCGACAAAGAGAATCATATTTCTTTCGTCAGGAGCAAACGCTTTCAGGTGATGCAGGACGCGCCCCCCGGAAGCCATGCCACTCGCGGCAATAATAATCATCGGCTCGCGGCGCTCATTGAGTTCAATTGACTCTTCAGGCGAACTAATAATGGTTGCGGCGTCGCAAATTTCATTCATTTCTTTGCTGCTTAAGCGTGACTCTCCGACGGCTCTCATTAGTACTTCATTGGTATTCGAGGCCATGGGGCTATTCAAATACACTGGAACATTCGGAATCGCCTTCATGCGTTTGAGTTCGTGAATGTAATAGAGCACGAGTTGTGCTCGTCCTACTGCGAAGGAAGGGATAACAACGACACCGCCACGATGGATAGTTCGATTGATTGCTTCCTTAAGTTCATCCATTGCCGGTCGAGTCGCGTGCGAGCGGTTTCCGTAAGTAGACTCTATGACCAGATAGTCTGGCGATCCGCGAAAGTCGGGAGCATGTATCATCGGATCGTTGTTTCTTCCGAGATCTCCAGAAAAGGCGATGCTTTTCTTTCCGTCGCTAATAAGTATGCTTGCTGCTCCGAACAAATGGCCAGCTCTATGAAATTCAACTGTCAATCCGTCGCCCAATGAGAACGGTTTGTACCAATCAACTGAACGAAGTGAAGCTAACGAAGCAACAGCTTCTTTTTGAGTATAAAGAGGCAGTGCAGGCTTGTGTTTCGAAAATCCGCGCTTGTTGGCGTATCGAGCCTCTTCTTCCTGCAGATAGCCCGAATCAGGGAGAAGAATTCCGCAGAGCTCGCGAGTTCCTTGCGTTGCATAGACAGGTCCCCGGAAGCCTTCTTTTACAAGTAGTGGAATGTATCCGCTGTGATCGAGGTGAGCATGGGTGAGAATAACAGCGTCGATTTCGCTCGGCGTGACCGGCAACGGTTCTCGGTTTCGGAGACGGAGATGTTTGAACCCTTGGAAGAGTCCGCAATCTACGAGAATTTTCCTTGAGCCATGCTCGATCAAAGTTCGTGAACCCGTAACAGTGAGTGCTGCGCCCAAAAACTGTATTTTCATTCGATTCTTTCTTTAAGTCGAAAAATGAGTGTGAAGTGGTACGTTCAAGTGAGCTCCGGCTATCTCCATGCAAATTGAATCGTAGCTTGATCCGCTAAGAATCAGATCGATGACTCGAATCGCCACATTCATTTTAAGAATGAATTCTTTCGAGTCTTCGATGACAAATCGACGGGGATGAGATTTCCACGCATCCCTGATTCTTGAATTGATAGCCAGTGCCTCTGCATTGGTTTCCGTACGTAAGTTCGTCGACTTGTAATCTTCACCAGGTACGGTATCCAAATGGATAACCCAATCGTAGCGCGCGAGTTCCCGCTCTAAAGTACTACCGATGTCTTTGAAGAAAGATTCGTACGTATCGGGCCAGTAGGCCAAGGTATCGATTGAGCCACGGTCACAAATGAGATGTCGTCGTAGGGGATCGAGCGAGCCGATATACTCAAGTTCCTTTTGAACGTGGTAAATTGCCCTTTGCTGACTCTTGAGATGATCGACCCCATTTTCCCTGGGAAAGCCTCCGTGGAAGAGTAGCGAAGCCGCTTCAGGCACGATGCAAAGATGCTCAGAGTAGCCGCGATAAAGTAATTCGACGGCAGAGGTTTTTCCTGCGGAAGGTCCGCCAGTCAGAGCGATTTTCATAAGAGCTTTCTCCTAGGTGTCATTCAATAAATGTACACGCAATGATCGGGCCAATCACTATGAGCTATTGGGCCCACTCGATGGGACAAGTTAGATAGGCAGCAGACAGAATGTCCCATTGATGCATAGGCTTTTTGGACTGAGCCTCGCTGAGACTCGGTCTTAGCTTTGCAACATGCAGGTGAGCCTGAATCATTTAACAAACTAAGGAGAATAAATGAACAATCCGAAATTCGTAGTGGCAGTTGATCCTTTTGCTGTTGATCAAGTCGATATGCGAAATGCTGTTTCGACAATGAAAGCTACTGCAAAGTCACTCAAGGCATCGCTCAACCCAGTCTCAGTCGTAAGTCCTGATCAAGTTCAGTGGCCGTCAGACTTCGATGGAAGCTGGTCGGAGCAATTCGAAACGGCCGCGAGGCGTAAACTAAAAAAGACATTGAAGTCGATGATCGGCGACGGTGTTGCGGACATTCTGCGTCAGCCCGTTCATTCGGCGGGAATGTCAGCGGCTACTATTGCAGAGTATACGGCGAAAGCGAAGGCTGATGCGTTGGTTGTCTTCACTCACAATCGGAAATCGCCGCGACTTCGGTTCTTTGGAAGTTTTGCGACCGCACTGTTAAGCAAAAGCCGAACTCCCATTCTCT
Source organism: Bdellovibrionales bacterium (assembly GCA_035539835.1). Taxonomy (GTDB): domain Bacteria; phylum Bdellovibrionota; class Bdellovibrionia; order Bdellovibrionales; family JAMPXM01; genus DATLHP01. The sequence goes on along the minus strand of DATLHP010000284.1, from coordinate 2,440 downwards.
TTATCAATGCATCTTCAAAACCAGTGCGCACCGTTAAGTCGATCTTGTTTGCCACGGACTTTTCAAAAGAGGACGAAGTCGCTCTAGAGATCGCCATGGACTGGGCGAAAGCGAGTGAGGCAGAGCTCATACTTTTTCATGCGTTGACTTCGATTTCGCCTGAGCTCTATGCGAGCGTCGGATTGGTTGGTGGCTATTCTAACTATGAACTCTACGTTAGAGACGAGGAGGCGCATTCTCAAAAAACCGGAAAGATCTGGGTCGATCGCGCAGAGAAGAGAGGTCTAAAGGCGCAGTTCGTTTTGCATCATACCAATCACACGCCCCAATACGCCGTTCTCAAGGGGGCCGAACGCTTAAATTGTGACCTGATTGTTACGTGCGCAAAGGCAACTCGGATGGAAACGATCCTTATAGGGAGTGTCACCCGAGGAATCCTTGAACGGTCAAAAAAACCAGTGCTAGTCATTCCGGCGACTGCCGCTGGCGTACAAGCTGTTGCTTCTCGAGCGATTCGCGAACTCAAAGATCTTAGACCGCAGTAATATGAAAAAGGGAACCCAAGACCGGGTTCCCTTCTTTATTCTCAATGGCCCAGATCAGATGGCCTCGTAAACACCGAGCTTCGTAAAGTAACTTCGCGCAAAATGAACGACCTGTTGGGTCGACGCTTTATCCATTGTCTCGAGCCCAACAATACTTTTCGCTAATTGTGGGTGCTGACGCTCGATATGTTTCATGAGGCGAGTTTTTGTTTGTGCTGGACCTACTAACAAAATTCTGGCTGGTTCTTGCTCAAGCAGCGTTGCGAGTTCGTGAACAAAGCGCTCGACATCATCTTGCTTCTTGGGGTGATTTTTCCCTAATGTTTCTGCAGGATGCCGAGGGCCATGCATTCGAACAGTTTCCGACGCGCTATTTTCCGCTTCTAACGTAATGATCTTTGCCTCTTCGCCCGTGATATAAACTACTTTTGATTTCATTTTTCTTCTCCTTAATTTAGTCGATTCGTCCTGGTCAAATTCCAGCTTGGGCCAACAAATGAGATATTGCGCCCACCGGGGTTTCTAGACGAACTCGATCTGCGAATCGAGAAAGCGAATGTTCACGTTCTTCAAGAATAAGGACGAGAACTTTGAGAAGGTCCTCATGCGTAATAATTCCGGTCACACGACTTTTATCTAAGACGACAAGGGCCGATATTTTTTCATCAATCATGAGCCTTGCGGCCTTCGCTAGATCTTCTGTTCGGTCGATAGATGTGACTGGAGTACTCATGAACTCCTGGACGATCGCATCAGAGGGAAACTCGGCATGAGGGAAAAAGTCTGCTGTTTCTTTTGCAGGGATGACCATTCCTCTTTGTATGTCTCGATCCGATATGATGCCAATTAATTTGCCGCCGTCATTTATAACTGGCAAATGCCGTATAGAAAGAGTTTGCATTTTATTGTAGGCAGATTCCAGTGTTTCACTCCAAAGTGCCGCGACGACTTCAGTGCTCATGTTGTTCTCGACTTTATCTTTCATCGTTCAATCCTCCAAACTGGGTGAGCATGTTCTTTCAACACGTGACTAATCCCTTCTGGTGTTTTCGACACCAGTTGTTTCATTTCCCCAAATCCATCCATTAATGACGCCGTTGCCATTGAGCACTTGGTACCTGGTTGCAGGTTCTATTCCGATTTCTTCGTAACTGAAACGAATCCGCTCTCCGGTCGGAAAATAGGGACGACAGGGATCAATGCGAATTCTAATCAGCTTAAGAAGAGTTACGCCTTCGCTGTCTACTTTGCGTGTAACGACGAAATCATTTTTAGAAGTACAACCGCCCGAGTTTACTTGAAAGGCGATACTGTGTTTAAAGGGCTGATAGCCCAAAAGTGGCTCGGCCTCCGCAACTTGAGAGTAGGCAATAGAGCTAGTGAGTGTGCCCACAGAAAGTCCTAGTAGAAGACCTAAGATGAGTTGATTTTTCATTTTTACTTTCCCATTTCGACAAGCGAGTTCACTGCATTTCCGTTCATAGATCGGACATGAAGCAGATATCGACCCGGAGTAACGGAGCCAATGCTAAAGGTCTTCTTTACCGGAAGGATTCCGGTCGCGCCGGTCGGCGCTTCTTCAAGCTTGAGAATCGGCTGAACCACGATGACATCTGGCTCGATCTTCACTCGAATGTCGGAAACTGAGAGGCAGTCACATGGAAGTTCGACCATGAGTGTAACCTCACCCGTTTGATCGACTTGACTGAAAAACGCTTGCGAAATAGGGGCGTAGATAAAGTCATCCGCATCCTTTGAAATCGCTGCGTGGATTCGAATTTCGCCGAGATGAAGTTGGTTCGGCCCTTGGGTTATTGTCCAAGTGCCAGTTTCAAGAATTCCGAGATCGACTTCGCGGCTGTAGGGAAGAAGCACCTGCAAGCACATCCCGCCGT
>DATLHP010000283.1:0-5908 GCA_035539835.1 Bdellovibrionales bacterium | reverse complement strand
CGCTTGAGCTTCGCTATTGCACGCAATGATCAGGAGTCCGCTCGTCTCGACATCGAGTCGATGGGTAATAAAAAGCTTCTCTCCGAGATCGTCAGAGAGTTTAGCAATCAGATTTTCGCGAAGATTGTCGACAAGCCCATGAGTCGGGACACCCGAGGGTTTATCGATGACATAGAAATCAGGATGTTTTTGGACGATACGTGAAGCGAGTGATGGAATTTTAAACCTTCGAGGCTCCGTATGAACTCGAATATCGGAAGCCTCACCGACCACAGTATTTGGATCAGGGATGCGCTGACCATCAACATAGACCGCCCCCAGCCAGAGCAGCTCGTTTGCTCGCTCAATCGAGAGCGAAACTTCTTCTTCGAGAAACTCAAGAATGGATTGCGATCGCGGTGCCAGTGAGTGCACCACGCCGTACTCCGATCCCCGCTTGGCCGTTCCTGAAAGAGTCATGCCGCATCGTAAGTGCTCATTAGCTTTTTCGCCATCTTTTTACCCGAGCGACCATAGATCACGCTAAAAAGTTCTTCGACGATCGCCGTCGTCTCTTTCATTTGTGACAACAGAGCTTCGCCTGAGTCCTCACAGATTTTCGAGGTCTCTGTATTCTGCTGAGCCACTGCCGAAACTCGGTTCATAGCGACGTTGATTTCAGAAATTCCTGTCGCCTGCTCCTTCGATGCGAATGCGATATCTTGCGTCAGTTTCGTGATCGTATCGATCTGGCCACCGATCTCTCCGAAGGCTTCTTGGCAACCGCTCGCGGTGCGGTGACCACTTCCGACGTTTTCTGCATTCATCTGAATCATTTCGGTCGCCGAGCGTTCAGACTCTTGAACAATTTCACCAACGCGCTGATGGCTCTTCATTAGAAGGCCTGTGATTTCGTCTGCGGCACCGCCACTGACTGATGCGAGCTTCGATACCTCTTCGGCAACGACACCGAAAGCTTTTCCACCTTCACCAGCGCGTGCAGCCTCAAGCGAAGCATTGAATGACAGAAGCTTTGTCTTGAGTGCGATGTCGTTAATGATGTTCGTCTTATTTTCAACTGCCCCGATCATCTGAACGATTTCTGAGAGCTCTTTGTTCATCTTGCGGCTCTGCTGAGTGACCGCATCACTTGACTGACGAATATTCTGCATCGCTGCCATCAACTCGTTAACGGCAACACGGCCGCCTTCAGAGCTCTGTTGTGTCAACAGTGCCGAAGCCAAGTTTTTCGAAGCGCTGTCACTCGTTCGCTCGATCATGGCACTGATTTGAGTTGTGGCCGCCACCGTCTGCTCGACAGCGGAGGCCTGCTCTACCGCCGAACTACTGAGAGCGACGCTGGCGTTCGCAACTTTCTGCGAATGCGACCAAACCAAATAGGTGCCCTCGCCGAGCTTGCTGGCAATACGACGCAGTTGCAGTGATACAAGCTGGCTAATCAGAATAGCCGCAAGAAGCGCGATACCAAAGGTCGACCCAGCGATCGTGACAACGTGTTTTTTCGCCGCCGCCGCCGCTATACGGGATTCTTCGGTCCAAGCCTCGCCTTGGGCGACGTTAATGTCATCAAGCTCAAGTAAGAGTTTTTGATGAGACACGACACTCTTGTCGAGCTCGAGAAGACGATCGTGAAGCTCTGCCGTCATCGACAAATGATTTTCGAAATACTTCTTCAAGAAGAGCGCGTGTTGATGAACATCATTCCACTTTGCATTGACTGCATCATGAGCCTTTTGTTCATCCGGAGAAAAGAAACCCATCTTCTCGTATTCAGAATTGATGTCTTGATAACGAGTGAGCGCTTTATTGAGCCCCTCCATATGCAAGTCGTAGATGTCTTTCTTCTCGCTAAAGAGCGCAAGGGTCAGGAGCTCAGATTGAATCTGCCGACCGCGCGTTCGCATTCCTGAGAGGTGACCTAACTTTGGAACACTGACTTGCGCTAGACGGTCGAATTGATCGACGACCTTGGTCATCGACTGATAGCCAATCCAAGCATTGGCAGCGATTCCGAGGCAGATCAAAAGGCAGCAAGAAATCAGCTTGGTTCTCAAACTTAACATGGTAGCTCCAATTCTCCCCGCCGCATCCATCGGAAGGCTTGGGGGAAAATGAAGCTGAGAAAATGTTAAGTCAGATTATTCGTAACAGAAGGCGGTCTGATTGATCTGACGCAAGATCGAAGTCAGAGGATGGCGTTCTTCCTTCTTATAGACTTCTTCACGAAGCGATGGATGCGGCGTCGATGTGTTTCTCGCTTCCCAATCGAGGTTGCCCCATGGTTGCGCCTTAACATTCGCATCACGAAGATCTTGAAGAAGAGCGTAGTCGCGTTTGGTCGATTCTTGCTGCCAACGATTCTGACGGCCACTGATTTCGCTCCAGAACGAAGCATCACCGGCTTTGATTCGCTGATGTCTGAAGACTCCCCAGTAACGGGCTAAGCCTTTCCAATAGCGACCGTTCGGATTGCGATCGTACTCAACCATCGTTCCATCACGTCCGACGAAATGATTGATGATATTCACAGCGCAAGACAGGTTCTTCTTCGGATCATAGAGATCAAGCTGACCTTGCTTTAGAATCGGCGAAATCATCGTGCAGTGATATCCAGGAAGCTGAGAGCTTGCATGCGAGATCTGCATAAGACCCGAACTCAGAACTTTCATGCGCGGCTCAAGATACTTCGTATTTGGATTGTAGCTGCTCTCGTAAGACGCCATGACCGAGATCAAGCGCACCCAGAATGCGATTCGTTTTTCGCGATCGAGAGTCTTGTACTTCGGGCAAAAGTATTCGATTCGGCGTGGAACCGTTGAAATCAGATTGTTCCCATTGGTCGCAACAGCATTGTAAAGGTGCTCTGTCCAACCGTTGAGTTGCGGAACAACTTTCTCTGCAACACCTGCGTTCCAGAAATGGAACCCGTGCCAATTCGGGAGGCTCGAAGCCGGCGCCTCACCGCGGATCACGGAATCGTAGAGCGGCGACGTGAAGTTTGGACGGTATGGTTTGCTAGGAGCGGCGGTTTGTGAAAAGGCCACGGAGCTGACAAGCAAGGTGGTTACGACGTGGATGATCTGTTTCGTTCTCATTCTTTTTCCCCGTGCCCCGATGATCAGGACAGCGAATCTATAAAAGGCTTTTAATGCTCTTTCTAAGTTCGTGCCTTCTCAGCTAAATTGAGAGACCTCCTGACACACCCCAAAACCCGCTAGTGACAGAATTTGTTTCCCTATGCCGCAACGATTTCACGATGACGCCGCAAAGTTCGATTTGTTTTGCTTGCGTTCAGAGCCCATGAAGCCAACGATCTAGGTATGACTAAACTCATCGCCCTCATCGCCGTTGTTTTGAGTCCCGCTCTAGCCAAAGCTGATTGGTCTATGCCTGGTTCGGTTCACTGCGATTTCGCGATCATGGCGATGCCGATCGCATCGCTCGATTTCGCCGTCGAAGCAGAATTGAAGATTCGACCACCGATCCGAGTCATTTTCGGCGGCATCAAGAAAGAACTCTCAACTGAAGAAGTCGCGACAGGATCAGCTGATGAATGGCGTCGATTCTACTTCTCGAAAGAAGATCCACCGAATTCACTGATCTTGGTCCTGTTGAAAACTGAGATTTCTGAAACAGAGCGTAAGGCCATTCTCATCAATCCGAATTTCACGATTGGCGACCGTATTCCAGGCACTTGTAAATTCGTTTCAGGGCTTTAGGAACGGTCGCAATTTACGTCGTTTCGAGTATTCTAGTGTCTCGAAAAAGGAGCACTAGAATATGGTTCACAAGTTCATTCTCCCAATCGTCATCGGACTCGTTGGCACTCAAGCTCAAGCAAAACTCTGCCCTGAATGGTCATCTCCGAAGACAATCGGCGAAGTCGATTTCAGTGTGCTCCCGGAAACGAGCGGTCTCGCTGTTTCAGCTCAACACCCCGGTCGTCTTTATCACATCAACGATCGCGGCAATGAAACGACGATCTTCGTATCAAACCTCAAAGGAACGATCGAACAACGAATCAATGTCACTGGCCTTCCGCCCGAAACTGCCGACACCGAGAGTCTCGGGTACGGACCGTGCGGAAGTAAGACATGCCTCTTCATCGGCGATATCGGCGACAACAAAAAATCACGTAGCACGATCAATCTCGCTTGGTTCGAAGAGAAAGCAAGCTTCGATAGCAGCGTCTCACTGAAAGGTTCAGTGGCGTTGAAATACCCAGATGGGTCACATAATTCAGAAGGAATGTTCGTTCATCCGAATGGCGACGTTTTCTTTTTCACGAAAGAGTTGGCTGCAAAAACCCCAGGAAAAAAGGGCAAGAAGCACAAAGGCGGAAAAGCTTCCTCAGAAGATGTCGCTATTGCGCCATCAAAAGTCTATCGCTTACCAGCGGCAGCGATCGTCAAGGGCAGCGGTACAATCACTCTCGAGAAAGTTGGCGAAATCGATGTTCCTGCTATGGTCGGAAAAGGACCTGAAGACGACAAAGTCGTCACTGGCGCAACAGTCTCGCAAGACGGCCGCATCTTGCTCCTCACTTACGGCGCTGTTGTCGAAATTGCTTGGGATCCGAGCAAAAAGTTAAAGCCGACATCGAAAATGAAAAAAGGCACTGACTACAACGTCATTCGCATGAGTCTTCCACATCAAGAAGCCGCCGAGTTCTTACCCGACGGCTCAGGATTCATCGTGACGAGCGAGAATCGTCAGAACCAAGCTCCGATTGTCGAAGTGAAATGCGGAGCTGGCTCTAAAAGTATTTAATGACGATGCAGGTAAGGTTTCCCTTCGCCCTGCAATCCTGAAATGTGTCCCGGCACCGCGTGCGCATCGAGTTGGTTGATCACTCGACGCACGCCTGGGACTTTCGCAATCTTTGCAAGAAGTCCGTCGACTTCGTTCTTCAAAATCGCACCTGTCAATGTCACATCGCCCTCATCAACACGAACATGAACCGCACGGGCGTGACTGACCTTCCTGCCCATTTCTGAACGGATACGACTCAATAGCGTGTCGTCATCAACAGCACTGGCACGTTCACGATCTCGGCGCGCCTTGGACATGCGAATGGCGGCTCCACGAGCGCGATTACGGATATTGCGAGCTTGCTTCATGCCGTGGAAAATCGAGTCATTCTTGAAACGAGTTGCTTTGTCACGAAGGTGAGCCTGTCTGCGCGCTCCGGAAACTGGGTCAAAAACAAATGCAAGAATGGATCCGGCGATCGCGCCAAAAAGCAACGTTCCGAACAAAGAACCCATACGCGATTGACGATTTGTGCGAAGTATTCGTCGTGGTTGTCTAACTCTTCTCATAACTTCCCCTCTCTAGAGGTTAGCGATGGAGAAGCATAGCTCGTTCGTCGGTAGCGTTAAGTGCTACCGACTTGAAAAAGTCATGAAGGTTCCGAGACGGATTGTGGCAACGGGCGACTTCAGTTTGCGGCGAGGGCGCTGTCGATCGCTTTTTTCAAAGGCTCGTAGCCGAGATCGAAAACGCGGCGGCCGTTGACGAAGAAAGTCGGCGTACCTTGGATCATTACAGCCTGTCCGTCCGCTTGATCGCGCTCGATGATCGCTTTGTGTTTTTCAATGACGGCGTCACGACTGAGAGTTTTCGGATCTACTCCGAGATCTTTCATGTAGCCGACGATCAACTCTGGCTTCGGATTGTCGTGACTGCCCCAATCGTGCTGATGCTCGAACATAGCGTCGAGTGCTTCTTCGAACTTGCCCTGTTGGCGTGCTTCTTCGAGAACCGCGATAGCGAACTTCGAGTTTCCATGCAGTGGAACATAGCGAGGAATCCAGCGAACCTTTCCGGCATACTCCGTCGTGAGTTGCTTCACGATCGGATGCATCGCGCGGCACGCTTCGCATTCAGGATCCAAAAACTCAACGAT
>DATLHP010000282.1:0-3413 GCA_035539835.1 Bdellovibrionales bacterium | reverse complement strand
GTCGCCTGCCTGTCTTGGCTGATGTTCATCGCCAAATGAACACGATCACAAACAAACGAGAAGTCATGTTGGTCGGTAAGATCGCGGGCAATCGCGCGGCGACTCACGCGAACATCGACACCTACTTCGTACAGCCCGAATTGCGTCAGATGAGTCAGAACGAAACTCTGTTCATCATGGTTTCAGATCACGGTATGCCAAACATGAATGCTGACGGCGAACGCGACAGCACATTTACCGATAACTGCATCGACCTTTGGAGCTTTTTTGCAGATCTGAAAAGCGAGCACATTTCAACTTTAGACTGGAGCGCACGCTGTCTTTCAAAAACCGAACTCCGCAAACATCTCGTTGAGAACGTTTCTGCAGGTCGCGTGGTCTTCGCGATGAGCCAGTGTTTCTCGGGCGGCTTTCACCGCATGTCCGTTGATGATCGCAAAAACTATCCAACAGCGGATGCACGTATCTGCGGCTTCACTGCAGCGACTGAAGACACGACGGCCTCTGGCTGCACGGCGGATGTCGATGGCCCGGGATATCAGGGCTATGAGCGCTCATTCACAGAACAGCTGACGGGTATCGACGTCGTTTCTGGAAAACGTCTTCGTCCGGGCCGCGCAAGTCTTGCTGAAGCTCATCGCGCGGCGACTCTTGAAGACTTAGCGAAGGATATTCCTCTCGCGACATCCGATTTTTATCTCTGGAAGTGGGCTCTGAAAATCGATGCTGCCGACTTCACTCCTCGCAGCGGCACGCTGCCGGCCGACGTGATTCGCATGACGATGCTTTCAACACGCATCGGCGACGGCGCACTCGTCAGCGAAAACTATGCTGCTAAAGAAGCTTTCTTCATGAAAATGAAACAGCGTTTTGAGCGCATGTATCCGTCGATCGCGTATGCGTTCAATGGGAACATCGTCAACCATCGCCGACTTCTTACTGAGATGAACGCAGAATTGGCGACTTTCAATGAAGATGTCGATCGCGCCTATTCTGATGTTCAAGAACGCTTAGCTGCAGTTCTTGGCGAATGGAACAGTTTCGTTCGCTCCAACAAATCAACTCTCAGCTCAGAAGAGCGTGAGTATGAGTTTCTGATCTTCGGAAACGCAAGCCTTCCGTCACCGAACGAAACGGCTCTTCACTTGATGTCGATTCGTACGATCACGAATCCAGAGTCTGCCGATATTCTGAGCCAATATAAATCGATGCGCACTGAATACGCTTTGAATTGGGCAATGGGCTCTGCGAACTCAGAACTTTCTGAATTCGCTCAAAAGTTGAAACGCGACATGGGTGAATTGGCGAAACTTGACGACAAGTGGAACGCGATGGAAAAGCGCATTGGCCATGTTCGCCGTCTTCTCATTTATCGAGAAGTCCTCGGCGCCTGGAATGCGCTTGCGAAGATGGAAGATAAGGTCGCTTTAAAAGAAGTGCGTGACCTCGTCGCTTGCGAAAGCGCAACGCTTCCTCGTTAATCGCGATGTGTTTTTTTACGGCCTAGATCGTTTTGATAGGCCATGGCGCCGAAATGTTTACGGGCGGCCTTGTTGTATGCGAGTGCCGCATCTTTTTCAGAAGCGAAGTTTCCAAGGTTGATCGACTGACCATCGACCTCGATGCCGGCTCGCCACTTGCCTTCACTTTTCGAAAACGAAACTCCTCGGTAAGTCGACGTCGCATCCTGCCGCTTTTTGGGAAGCATCCGTTGGCGTTCAGCCAAAGTGCAAACAATGAGATTACCTTTGCGGTAGTCGAGACCTTCGTTGAAACGTCGTGGATAGACCTGTTTACCCTTCGGCGGCTTCATCAAGAACTTACCCAGAGTCACGCTGCGAACGCCTTTTGGAGTTCTGACTGAAGTCACAACACGGTTTCGACCAGTGGTGGACTTCGTTACCCGCCAGGAATGCTCAGACACTCGTTTGAGGTCTGAACGATCGATTTTTACTTTCTCTCCACCTGAAGTTTCGAAGTAACACCAATCTTTTCCAGCCACGACTACCTCCGAGGATCGAAAGCGTCACGAACGCCTTCGCCGATCAGGTTCAAGAATGTCAGAGTCAGGAACAAGGCACCAGATGGAAATACCGCGAGCCACCAAGCGTCGCGGAAATGCTTCAAAGCTTGGTTGAGTAGCTCACCCCAGCTCGGTGTCGGCGCCGGAAGACCGAAACCAAGGAAATCAAGAGCGGCGAGTCCCGAAACCTGAGCGGCAATGATAAACGGCGTGATGGTGATCCATGGAGTCAGGCTGTTCGGCAGAATGTGTCTGAAGATCAATCTCGCACGACTAGAACCCAGTGAACGAGCGGCATCGACGAAATCGAGTTTGCGCAGCCGCAAAAATTCGGCGCGAAAGTAGATCGAAATTATGACCCAGCTAAAGAAAACCGTAAGAAGTACGAGCAATCCGAGCGATGGCTGAAAAATGGAAACGAGTGTGATCAGGATCATCAGATATGGAAGCGACTCGATGACTTCGATCACCCGCTGTCCGATCAGATCAACCCAACCGCCTGCGTATCCCATCACAGCGCCCGCCAAGATTCCAAAAATCGAAGATAGAAACCAAACGCCCAAGGCATAGAGCATTGAGTAGCGAAATCCATAGAGTAATCGTGCGGCGACATCGCGACCCGTATCATCAGTTCCAAGCCAATTCACTGAACTCGGACTCGATGGTAGGTCATCGAGTTTCTCATTTCTCTCGAGCGGATCCCATTTGAGTACAGGCCATACCGCCCAGTCATCAGTGCTCATTTCGAGCGCTCGATAATCCATCTGTGCAAGATCATCACGACCAAACGTCGATGGATGGTAGTACTTGAATACCGGCCAATAAGTTTGACCTTTGTAACTCATCAATAAGGGTTGGCTGTTCGCCCATAGTTCTGCCGTCAGGCTGAAGACTAAAAAAATGCCAAGCAAGATCGCCGCTGCGACCGATGTTCGCTTTTCTTTGAATCGACGCCAGCGTTTTTGCGCAAGATCCGACTTGAATATCTTCATGAGAAATCGATCCTAGGATCAACGATCACATAAAGAAGATCGGTCACCAATCGGCCAGCCAGAAACAGCAAGCTCTGAAAGAAGATCAAGCCCATCAAAATATTGTAATCACGCTCTCTGACGGCAATGAAACTCAATAGTCCCATTCCGTCGAGATTGAACACGGTCTCGATGAGGATAGAGCCTGTAAAAAACACGCCGAGAAGTCCACTCATGCCAGTGACAATCGGTATGAGTGCATTGCGAAGAGCGTGCTTCATGTAGACTTTGCCGTCGCCAAGTCCTTTTGCGCGAGCGGTGCGAACGTAATCGAGCTTAACCACATCTAGTAGCGAGTTCTTCATCATGAAAGTCAGGTATGTGAATCCGCCGATCATGTAACAAACCAAAGGAAGAAT
>DATLHP010000281.1:0-3090 GCA_035539835.1 Bdellovibrionales bacterium | reverse complement strand
AAAGACGAGGAGCAAAAATGCAGTCATCGATTCCTGTCAAAGTCGCAGCTCTGTTTATTACACTTTCTGCGACAGCGGCGTGTGCACCAACGACGTTCAACGAAGGCTCATCTTCTACCATTGCAGAGTCGGTCAAAAGCATTCCTCCCGACTATGACGACATCGGGCCTCGGCCTGGCAATACCAATCCGACGCCGACACCGACGCCAGCTCCGAGCGGGCCAAATCTCACTGAAGAAGAAAACGTTCCGACGGTTTGCTCACCGGGAAGCGTTTGTTTTGCCGGTCAGCGATTGGACTTCAAGAACGACATTGGCAACCCCGTTACGGTTTCAATCGCGTCTTACAGCTCAAATAGTTTCACGGCCTCTTTCAAAACAATCGCTCAGCGAACCGTGGCATTTAGCTTTACGCTCGTGGGCAACAAGTTGGTCACATCGACCGCTTCAGGAATGCGGCCTCAGTTCTGCTATCGTCACGACGCAGATCCGTGTTTGATCATGCCGACACCCGTCGGCAATGACCAATACAACTGTCACTCAGGTCTTCACTGGTCAGGCGCTTTCAGCGGCGACACTCGCTCAATGAAAGTCATCTGCCCGGGACAAGGATAAGCAATAAAAAGCGGGCGCGAATCTATCGCGTCCGCAAAAGTTCTTCGACGAGCTTTGTGACTTCGACGAGTTTAGTCTTGGATCGTTTCAATTGAAGGTTCGATCACAGGCTCCGCAACAGGCTCGGTCTGTACGCCAACCATCGTGCTGACAATCGGAGCGATCTCTTCAGATGCCGGTGCGCGCGCCGTGATTCCCATTTTCATTGCAAGATAAGCCGTGGTCGTCGGACTGAATCCGAGTGCGAGCTGAATGTGGACTCGAATCAAATCGACAAGGTCCATCGGCGCAAGCGGAGTTTGTGGATTGAAACCGAGTTCGTTCTTCAAACTCTCGGGAGTCACAGGCGCGACATACGAGAAATCTGGGCTCTGCTTAAGTTCATTGAGAATCAATTCTGCATCGGAAGCATTGATCGTCTGTCCGGTGACGCCCGCTTCAAGATCTGAATTCACATCGACACCGCTGGTATCGACAAGATTCGGATCTCCGTTCGGCGCCGGTGGAAGAACATCGAAAAGAATCAGACCAGCTTTGTCGCCGTCTTGACTGACCGTGATTCGAAAGCCGTTGGCGATCGCTGTAAGATCGCACAAATCAGCCTGCTCACTCGCAAACAGACATCGAGCCTCTTGCCCATAAACTTTAATCGGAAGCGCGAACGCCGCCAGCAGCGCAAAGACTGCCAAATACTCTCTTTGGAACATACCGTTCAAACCCCGATCCACTTTCGAAAACCCCAACCTCCGTTGTATATACAAACTCGGTGCCGTAAATTGACACAACCAGCTGTAATTATTTAGGATTTGAGCGCTTAGAAAAGTAAGCTTTTCAAGCTCCCCTGTTGTTTTTCCCTAGGTGCACAGACTACACTGGGCGCTTCCAACGGAAAGGCCCCTGGCAGTGTCGAAACAACGCAAGATCATTATCACCTCCGCGCTTCCCTACGCGAATGGCTCGATTCACATCGGTCACATCGTCGAGTATGTGCAAACCGACATCTGGTCGCGTTTTCAGAAGATGCGTGGAAACGAATGCGTTTACGTATGCGCTGATGACACTCACGGAACTCCGGTGATGGTAAAGGCGCGCGAACTCGGCATCACGCCTGAAGAACTCGTCGGTCGCCAACACGCCGAACATGCGAAAGACTTCGCCGATTTCGATATCGCTTTTGACATCTACTCGTCGACGAACACCGAAGAGAATCGCCTTCTCTCGTGTGAGTTCTACGAAAAAATGCGTGATCAAGGTCACACGAACGTCAAAGCGATTCAGCAGCTTTACTGCAATCACGACAAAATGTTTTTGCCCGATCGGTTCGTTAAAGGCACCTGCCCGAACTGTGGGTCAACGGACCAATACGGTGATAGCTGCGACAAGTGCGGAGCAACTTACTCACCCAGCGAATTGAAAGATCCAAAATGCTCGATCTGCGGAAACACTCCCGTGATGAAGCAGAGCGAACACATCTTCTTTAAGCTCAATGACTTCAAAGATTTCTTGAAAGAGTGGATGCCGAAACACACTCAGAAAGACGTTTCTGGAAAATTGATGGAGTGGTTCGAGCAGGATCTTCGCGATTGGGATATCTCGCGCGACGCTCCTTATTTCGGCTTCGAAATTCCGGGTTATCCGCAAAAGTACTTCTACGTTTGGGTGGATGCACCGATCGGATACGTGTCTTCGACATGGCAATGGGCGAAGAAAAACGGTCGCGACTTCGATCAAATTTGGAAGTCTGGTGACTACGAGATTTATCACTTCATCGGAAAAGACATCACGTACTTCCACTGCTTGTTCTGGCCAGCAATGCTGAAGACGGCAGGATTCAAGCTTCCGAATCAGGTTTTCGTTCACGGACATCTGACTGTGAATGGCGAAAAAATGTCGAAGTCAAAAGGCACGTCGATCACGGCGCGCACTTATCTCAATCACTTGAGCCCTGATTATCTTCGTTACTACTACGCATGCAAACTCACGGGTTCAGTGAATGATCTCGACTTGAACATCGATGACTTCGTAAACCGAGTGAATTCGGATCTCGTCGGAAAAATCACAAACCTAGGTTCGCGTGGCGCGCAGATGTTGAAAAAGAGCATCGACGGAAAACTCGGCAGCATGAGTGCGGACGGACGCGAACTCGTGAAGCGCTCTCAGGCAAAATCTGAATCCATCGCCGCTCACTTCGAAGCACGAGAGTATGCCAAAGCAATCACCGAGATTCGTGAGATCGCGGATGATGCCAATCGATTCTTCGACGAAAAAGCTCCTTGGAAGCTGATCAAGGAAGACGTCGAAGCAACGCGCGGAGTTCTCACGGCGACGCTGAATGTTTTCCGACTGCTTTCGATTTACTTGAAACCAGTGATTCCCAAATACTCAGACAAAGTCGCAGCTCTCATGGGCGAAAAACCTTATTCTTGGGCTGATTCTGTGAAAGTTCTCGAAGGCGGAACCGTCGGAGATTATGAGC
>DATLHP010000280.1:0-1931 GCA_035539835.1 Bdellovibrionales bacterium | reverse complement strand
CGCCACACCGTCATCCAAGAACAGGACACAAGCAAGATAGACAAGCGCAGGAAGAATGAACATTCCGGTAACACTATTAACGGCTGTCAACGTTAGGTTGAGCGCCACATCTCCCTTTGCCAAATGCGAGAAGAAGTTTGCAGACGGCCCACCCGGCGATGCGGCCAAAAGAACAAGCCCGATCGACAACGCACCGTCGAGATTGGCTACGTAACAAAGAAGAAATGCGACGGCTGGGAGAATTAGGCTTTGGCAAAGGAGGCCTATCAAAACCGGTTTCGGAGAATAGAACACTCGGGCGAAGTCCGCGCGAGTCAGCCCGAGGCCGAGGCCAAACATGATGGTGATGACAAGGATCGGTAGAACTGTGCCGGTCGCGAAACTCAATGACATGGGTTCATTAAACAATTCGCTGCGAGTTATTGGCAACGTTTAAGCTAGCCCATGGCTTCGAGCTCAGCCCACCTTGCGTAAAGACGTTCGATCTCGCCTTGGAGTTTTGAAATCTCGGAATAGAGCTCTGTGAGCTTCGACGCTTTGGATGCGTTCGCTGGATCGGCGGCTTCGGCCTGCAGCTCCCCTAGCTTCGCTTCCAACCCATGAATTTTGGCTTCCATTCCTTCGAATTCGAGCTTGTCTTTATAGGTCAATTTTTTCTTCGAGCCTGATTTCGCCTTTAGCTCGGCTTTTTCGGCAGCGGCCTTAGCTGCTATTTGACGTGCGTTTTCTTCGCGCCAAGATTCCCACTGTTCGAATGACGAGAACTCAGTCAGTGATGGCGAGCCAGTTTCATCTTTGTCGAAAGCCAAGATTCGATTCGAAACTTGATCTAAGAAATAGCGATCGTGCGAAACCAAAATCACAGCGCCTTTGAAATCCGACAAAACTTCTTCAAGAACGGCCATGGTCGCCATATCAAGATCGTTCGTCGGCTCATCCAGCACCAAAATATTCGCTGGCGTCAGCATCATCTGCGCGACACGGAGACGAGCTTGTTCACCGCCCGAAAGTTTTCTGACCGGCATGTCGTGCTGTTCAGTTCTGAATAAAAAACGATCGAGATAGCTTCGCGCAAAAATGTACTGACCACGGAATGAAACGTAGTCACCTTCATCAACGATGTTTTGCAAAAGCGTTTTGTTGGGATCGATAGTATCGCGATGTTGCTCGAAGTATCCGACTTCGATTTTCTCGGATTGCTTTACTTCGCCAGAGTCGACTTTCTCTTTTCCCAAAAGACAACGAATCAACGTCGACTTTCCACAGCCGTTTCCACCGAGAAGGCCGAGTCGCGTTTTCGGCGTGAGAATCAGATCGAGATTCTCGAAGAGAGTTCTCTTTACGCCATCCGGCCCAGTGAAGCTCTTCGTGATCTGTTTTGCCTCGATCAAGCGCTGCGGATTTCGTTCAGCCTCTTGAAAGTCGATCTGAACCCGACGCTTTTGATTTCTTTCAGTGAGGTCGTCGACTTCTGAGTCGAGATCACCCGCCCTTTTGATTCGCGCCGTTTGCTTCGTCGTTCTCGCCTTTGCGCCCCGACGAAGCCACTCGGTTTCGCGTCGAAGGGTGTTCTTCAAAACGACTTCTCGGCGCTCTTGGCTTCGCATCAACTCGTCTCGAGTCTCTAGATATTGAAGATACTCGCCGTTCACAACCAAAAGACCGTCTTTGTAACGTGGATCGAGATCGAAAATTCGATTCGCTACACGCTGAAGAAATAAGCGATCATGCGTAATCGTGATCGTTGCGAACCGCGCTTCGCTAATAAAATTCTCAAGCCATTCGATTCCGTGGACGTCGAGATGGTTGGTCGGCTCATCGAGCAAAAGAAGATCAGGGTTGGTGACGAGAGCACGAGCCATCGCCACGCGCTTCTTCCAACCACCCGATAAAGACTCGACCAAAGTTTCAGGCGTCACATCGCCTTGGTT
>DATLHP010000279.1:0-3461 GCA_035539835.1 Bdellovibrionales bacterium | reverse complement strand
CCGGTGGATTGTCGGGCGTGGGTTGTGGATCAGGACGTGCGCGGCAAGCTTCGTATGCGCTCTCTGCGCGGCTCATGTCGGATTCTGCTCGTTGCTCATCCGAACGTGCACTCAAGATACGGCTACGAACATCACGCATCTCTGAGTCAATCGAACCGAGACGGAAATCATTTTGAATCAGGCGACGACGTTCAGTTTCTGGGTTGAAGTTTCTCAAATCTCTTTGGGCTGAATCCCATTGCGAGCGAGCGTGGTCGACGGCCGATTGTGCGGGCGAACGACGAGAATGCATGCTTGAAAGACTTGATTCGAGGTCGTCGATTTCGCGTTCAGCGCGGTCAACACGCGAACGCGCTTGCGATGCTGCGGATTCTGCGTGATCAAGATCACTGTTGGCGGCGTCGATCGCTGACGCGAGTCGACCGTATTCGGCTTCCAGTGGCTTCCAGACGTTGTATGCGCGCTCGTACTTTGTGTTCGCTGCAGAAAGCTTCGCCTCTTCTGTCGCGATTTGAGGGCGCAGAGTCTCATTCGCGGATTTCGCCTTTGTGATCGCGGCTTCAGAGTCAGCACGACTCTTTTTCAAGCGTGCGATTTCTTGTTGTGTCAGACGATCAACGTTGCGGCGAAGTTTCGCGAGTTCATTGATTTGATCGAGATATTGCGCTGTCAAAGCTTCGATTTCAGCTTGAGTGGCATTTGAGGCATTGAATGCTTCACGTGCTGTGACGAGAAGCGATTTGAGGTGAGCCGTTTCCTCAGGCGTCAGCTTCGAAGCATCGACGGTTGCGACAACCTTCGGAAGAAACGCTTTTTCGAAAGCCGTATGAACCAATGCCTGATTGGCATTGCAGCGTTTTTGAAGTTCGGTAATGACAGCGCTTGAACCCTTTAAAGAAAATGAAATCGCTTTAGCTTTCGGATCCGCTGGCTCGACCGGAGTGACATCAAATTTGCTCTCGCGTTTGAGGTAGGCGAGGAGGTCATCGGTTCCGCGTGGAATGTTCCAGAAGACAAGAGCGTTCGAATCCGCAGCCTGGGCCTTGGCGAATGAGTAGTTGGTTTCTTTCTTTTTATCGAGGGCCGCCTTCATTGCCAAAGCGACGCCTTCGACATCTGGGCGAATACGCACTTCGAGAAGTGCTTTGCCTGATTTATCGAGAAGAATTTCGAGATGGTGTGCTTTAGCTGTTGTTGCAGCGACACAGACTCCATCAGCTCGATCTTCTAGTCGCCAGTCTTTTGATGAGAAAACCGGCGTATCCGCTGACTGTGCGATGGCTACTGTCGCACTGCTTAAGACTGCCAGTATCGAGATCGCGCTCGATGTCATCACTCGAAGAACCATTCCATCCCCCTAAGAATTGAAGGCGCATAACGCCGAGATCGGGCGATTGCAGCTTCAGTGCCACTGAAATCGACACGGATCGGTGTCGAAACGATTCCGACTAACGCGCTGCCGTCTGAATCAATGTTTCAGGACCGTTATCAAAAAGTGTTCGGCGACTTTTGCTCACAGGGGGTAGCACCTGCTAGGTTTGGCTACTCACATTGATGGAGGTTCTCATGTCCCTGAAGCGTTTGGCGCTGGGTGCATCTGTTCTGTTTCTTGCGGCTTGTTCCACGAATCCTCACAAGGTCGAAAAGGTCGATACTAAGATCGACAACGCGGCTGAGGTCTCTGGTGACACGAGAGTGGGCGTGAAAGACGGCAACGCCGTGGTTCAACGCAAAGTCATGATGAACGAAGAGCTTCGCCTTCTTCAAAATGAAGTCTACGAACTCGAAGATCGCGTCTACGGCAACCGCAAATTCGGATCGCTCGGTCTTTATGGGGTCTTGCGCGATTGCCGTGCCCAAGCGGCTGACCTGAAGAACGGCGGCAGCGGAAAGCTAAAGTGGACCGAAGGAATCGACCGCGTCACAGATAAAGAAGATGAGTTTAAAATGGGCCTCGATGAAAAAGACCAGCTCGTCGGAATTTCTGAGGAAATGTTGAAAGATCGCATCACGCGTTTTCGCGGCTATCGTACGGTTTTGCAGAAGCGCGAAGATGAGTACGAAGAGAAAGTCGTGATCTGTCAAAACGAACTGAAGAATCAAAAGCAAAAAGGCCCGACCACGGCTGCGGACCAGATCTAAGAAGTTCATCATTTTTTTCGCATGCGGCTCTCGACAGAGCCGCTGTTCAGTGCCTATTCTCAATGCATGGCACGGATGCATGACTCAGACATCGCTAGCTTCGGAATCGGTTCTGTCGCGGATTTGACGGAATCAGGGCTTAAGCTGCGCGCGAAACCATTCGTCGATGTATTCAAACGTCAGATTCCTCTTCGTAAAGAAATTGCCGACATTCAAGAGCACTTCGGAGTTGAACTCGCTCAAGAGGTTTTCTGTTCGGCCGTTGAGTCAGCCGACACATTTGGCGAGTTCATTCGTTTGATTCGGACTTTCCGATTCGAAAATACGCCGCGCACTCGCGAAGCCGCGCAGGCTTCCGAAATTCTAGTTGTTCCGAGTGTCCTCCCGCAGGCGGGACGTCCATGGGGTGCTCACGTCGATTCGTGGAGAGCATGGGCTCGTCAGCTCGGTTTCACCACGGACGATGTCGTCACTGATCCAAAAGCGAGTCTCGCCGAGAATGCGAGCATCATTGCTCATCATTTGAAAACTCAACCGCACCCGAATCGCATTCTCGTTACATACAGCCAAGGTGGCGCTGAGACGCGAGCCTTGGTTCGTTGGGCCCGTGATGTAGACGCTGGTTTTTCAAAACTGAAGTATTGGATCAATATCTGCGGTGCGATCGGTGGAGCCAGTTCGAGCGAATACCTGACGTCGACGATGATGCGTAGGCTTCGTTCACGCATGCTTTTGCGGGGCCGTTACAAAAACACGTTTGCTGAAACCTCACCACGCTTTGGTCTCTACAGTGAGCCAGTGCAGGTCGAAGGACCGCGCGTGATCAACGTGGTTGGAGTTCCATTCCGCTCGCAAATTCCGCAAGGAATGAATTCTCTCTATTATCAGCTCGCTCGTCGCCAGCCAAACGACGGCATTATTTCGCTTTTTGATTCGATCATGCAGCCGGGCTTCATTGTTCCGATTCGAGGAATGAGCCATCGCGCAGAAGATCATCTATTGCGACCGATCTTTCAGCGCATCTTAGGTGTGATCGCTGCAGAACAGGCGAGCGCTGTTGCGACTGAACTTCCAAAACGAGAAAAACAAGCCGAACTCTAGGAGTGAAGAAATGCAAAAGCGGGCATTGATTGTCCTTGCCGCCGCTCTTTGTCCGCTCTTTGCCCATTCTGCGAATCTCGCGGGACATTACTTTGTTGAGTCTGGTCAAACGCGCATTCAGCCCGTCGCTGTTCTTGAGAAACCGCCAACATTCTTGAAAGATGCGTCGACTCTCAAAAAAGTCACCGCAGAAGGCAGGCGAGTGTTGTCAGCAAAAG
>DATLHP010000278.1:0-3969 GCA_035539835.1 Bdellovibrionales bacterium | reverse complement strand
AAACAAAACTGCCCTGGCTTTGGGCCAAGGCAGTCGTTGAGTCAGTCTAAAAATTTGCGGCTTATGAGCGTGGGCGCTTTTTGAGTTCGAGCTGTGTGAGCTCGGTGTTCAAGTAGCCTTTTGCATTGCCGGCGCTTTTGTGGAACGCGAGGATGCGTTCGCGTGCTTCGGCTTCGCGACCTGTTTTCATCAACATACGAACGATCGCTGTTGTTGCTTGAACCGGAAGTACATCCGGGTGTGCTGCAATCGCAGATTCGAAGATTTGGAAGGCTTCGTCTGTGCGGCCGGCGTTTTCGAGAAGAGTACCGTACGTGATCAAAGCGCGGTTTTCGTTGCCGCCTTGTTTTACGTAAAGTGCATAGAACTCAATCGCTGCTTCTGGTTTGTCGATGCGATATTCGAGCGAGCCAAGTTGAGCGAGAGCTTCAACGTCGCCGTTCTTTTTGAAAAGGTCGATGTAGGCTTTCTCTGCGCACTTCCACTTATTCAGCGAAATGCAGTTTTCAGCGAGATCGCGGTAGCCTTCGTTAGAAAGCGTGCCGGTGATCTCTTGCACTTTCACGAAAGGGATCTTCATTGCGTAAGAACCCCAGTTCCAGAGATGGCCGTAAGCAACTGCCAAAACGAGGGTCGCCAGAGCGAGAGTCGCAATCGTGCGCTTCTCAGTTTTGCGTTGTTCGGCTCCATTTGAGCCGTCGTCGAACCAGCCGCATTTACAGATCGCGCTGCCTGTTTTGAAAGCGTCAATTCCCAGATCAGATTGGCATCGTGGGCAATGAGTTGTGATGTTCATAATGTGCCTCCCGCGGCATTCAACTTTTGTCAGATTCGTAATTGGCAAAAAGTGAGCAACCTCTAGACCATTCAAAATTAGCACGAGCTTGATTCTGAAGGGTTTGGCGTTTCTAACGGTTGAATGGCTTTCAGCTCGGTGACGGTTTTGAGCAAAAATTCGTCTTGTTCGTTGACGACCGTAAAATAATTTCCGGTACTATTCTCATATACACGTTCTCGGGTGAGGGAAGCGCATGGGAATTCGAAGTTTTGGAATAGTGGTGATTTTGCTAACGGGCTCATTGGCCGTTTCAGCCGTCCCTAAATCGGATTTATTAGTTTCCACGAAAACGCAGAAAGTTTTGTCAGCGCTAAAAAGTCGACCGACTGTTTCGGAACGAAACAAAGAGGTCGCTGCGGAACCGACAAGAGCGGCTTGGTTGAAGGCAGTTTACTCTCTGGGCCTTGTCGAAGCCTCTTGGCCAACGGCGATGCTTTCTGACAAACGGATCCTTTCTGAGGTCGTTCAACGGGAGCTTGGGAGCGAGGCAAATCGCTTTTATCCAAAGACAATCGGTCTTCGCGAATTCTTGGTTTCAAAGAAGCTTGTGACCCGTAAGGGGAAGATCGTCGCCGACGGAGACAAGATCGAAGCAGCTCTGTTTCAAGAATTTCCGGCTGGTTTCGTGGCACGACCTGCTGTCGGAGTTGCGGCTTATGAGACTAGCCGTGGTCTTTATCCGACGACGGATGCATTTATTGTCGAACTCATGAAGACGGAAAGTCGCCTCTTTAAGCCGATTCATCTAAAGAAGGCGATTCAAAGCCATATCCTCAAGCAAGTGGCGAGTGGCGAAGCGATTGTTCTTCAAGAAGACATCGTTGCAGTCGCTGATGCACGAAAACGGCTCCATCATCGTTTTTCTCACGAAGTACGAATCCATACTTTCGAGAATCGAGTTGTTCAGGGCGCGGTTCCGAAGCGTTGGGTGCAAACCGATATGTTGCACGACAAAGACGTTCGCGATGCAGAAGAGTTCGTCCAAGCATTCTTGAGCAAAATGCCGATTTCGCTCTTGAAAAAGCAGGCATGGGGAGTCGACGTAGCCTTGATGGATAATGGAGATATGAGAATTGTCGATGTGGTTACCAACCGTGGCGACAAGATCGGCTGGTCAAGTTACCTCGATCAGCCCTGGGTGCTGGCCGCATACACACGACACTTTGAAGAATTCGCAGGCGTCGAGTTCGAAGGCCTTTCTGGATTCTTAATCCGTCATGGTTTCGCAAATTACTTTCCGTACTGGCAGCGTCGCATCGACAAAGCACAGACAGCGTGGACGAAATTTTTGGCTTACTTGCCGCCATTCCCATGACGAAATCGAATCGAAAGCACTTTCGACATAAGACACAGATCGATGCGATGGTCCGCGTTCGCGGCAACTTTACGTGGATTCGATCGAAGGTTCATAACTTGAGCCGCGGTGGAATCTTGCTCCAAGCGGCCACAGAGAACGTCTTGGTGGCCGGCGATAGCGTCGAGGTTGAGTTCACGACGGTCGATGGCCTCGGCCGAACGAATCAGCGACGCTTCAATGGCAAGGTCGCTTGGCGTCGCGGGACACGCTACGGCATTGAGTTTCAAAAGAAATCAAAATCCTAAAATCAGCCGGTGCGGCGAGGATGCTTCTTTGGGATCTGCGCCACAAAACGTGTGTGCGTGTGGAGCGTATCCAGGCGAAGTGTACCGTGGTGATGGGCGGCGATGCTGGTTGAAAGACTTAAGCCCAATCCTGTTCCGCCGCCAGGGCCTTTTGTCGTAAAGAACGGATCGAAAATGCGTCCCCGAATTTTAATTGGAATTCCTGGGCCGCTGTCGGTGACGTAGAAGAAGACTGAATCACCGGCGTCTGCGATTTCGACTTGAATCCACTTTGAATCGAGATTTTTGACGGCGTCGAATGCATTGTTGACCAAGTTTAAAATCAGCTGAGAGACCAGAGTTGCATTCATTTCTGCAGAGATTCCAGCTTCAAACGCTCGATCCGGCATTCGTAGTTCGATGCCTGCAGCCTTCAGTCGCTCAGTGCACATGTCGCGAACGTCATTCATGATGATGCTGATCGGGATCGCAGTGAAAATATCAGCGCGCTCTTGGCGGGCGAGTGTTTTCAGGCTCTTGATGATGTCAGAAATTCGAATCGATGTTGTTTGAATCTTGTCCGCAATGGCGATGGTGTTGGCGGCATCGGTGTTTCCTGAGCGGGCGTGCTGCTTCAATTCCGAGGCTTTGCCGACAATGACGGTGAGTGGGTTATTGATTTCATGAGCGACACCACTGGCGAGATCGACAACGGCCAGAGCCCGTGCGCGACTGATCAGCTCAGCTTCACGAGTGCGAACTTGCTCTTCTTGCGATTTCTTGTCCGAGATATCGTCGGCGATGAGAACCAGGCGGCTAGCAGTCTCTGCGTCGCCCTCCATTCTCATCGGGCAGCCACGCAACCAAATCCAACGCAACTCGCCAGTTTGATCAATCACACGAAGTTCAAGATCGATCTCTTTTCCGAAACCATTGTGAAATTCGGCGAGCACGCGGTCGCGATCGTCAGGACTAACGCTTCCCATGAAGCCGGTGAGCCCACCCGTTGTCAGAATTGAGCGACTCGCTCCCCATACGCGTTCGAAATTTTCGCTCACTGTGAGAACACGTTGAGTGGTGGTGTCGATGACCCAGAAGCACTGTTTGATCGAATCTGAAAAATGGCGATAGAAATCGCGTAAGTCTCTGAGTTCTGATTCGAGAGCTTCAACTCTTGCGATTGGCGAAGCCTCAAACGTCGGTGCGGTGATTTTTCCGCTCAAGAGCTGAGTCATTGCTCGCAGGCTTGAAATTTGTGCGTCAGTGAAGCCGCCGTCTGATTCCGGCTGAAACAGAGCAACTCCATACGATGTTTGCGAATCAATTTTCACTCGGACAAGGGCGAAGCTTCCATTGTGTTCGTCGGCATTCGAAATGACGACAGCGCCTGATTCGAGTGAGCGTGAGCGCTGCAGGCGCAAAAAGCGCTGACTCATCTTTTCGATTTCGCCGGTATTTGAAAGAAGGCCGGTTGCATGGGCGGGGATCGCTTTTACCGCGTCGTCATCCGCACCGCTGAGCGAGAGAATGAGGCAAGAGCCGTTAGAGAC
>DATLHP010000277.1:0-4650 GCA_035539835.1 Bdellovibrionales bacterium | reverse complement strand
CCGGCGCTGAATATTCGATCAGTGAAACTCAGAAGTTTTCTTGCGATCGGCATTCGTTCGAAATCGTAAGTCTCAAGTAAGTCACTCGAGGCCTTTCCTTTAATAACGAGCGCCAGTTTCCAGGCTAAGTTCGCGGCATCTTGCAAGCCTGTATTCATGCCTTGGCCACCCGCCGGGCTATGAATGTGCGCTGAGTCGCCCGCTAAAAAAATGCGTCCCACCTGCATTCTTTCAACGCTTCGATGATGAACTCGATAACGGGTCATCCAGAGCGGGCTCTCCAAAACGACTTTATGCTCGATCGTTTCCTCAAATTTCTTTTGAAGCTCTTCAAGCTGAAGCGGCTCTTTCGTTGTCAGGTGCTGTTCCGCGGATCGCGTGCCTTTCTCATTTTTGCCAACAATAATAATGCGAGAGTATTCGGACCCCTTTAGAGGAAAGAAAACAGCAAGACCTGTACGGCCGATAAAAGCTTGCAATCGATCATACGGAAGAGACCACTTCACCTTCGCGTCGGCCAACATGAACTCTTGATCGTAGGTTCCGCCTTCGAAAGTTAGCCCAGAATATTTTCGAACCCGACTTTTCGCGCCATCACAACCAACGAGATACTTGGCCTCAACGGTTTCATCTTTTCCATCGGAGTGTTTTATGTGGGCAATGACTTTGTTCTCGCGCTGCTCAAAGCGATCAAGGGATGTTTGCCGTTGAACTTTCACTCCGAATTCACCCAGAGACTCTTCAAGAATTTCTTCGGTGATCGATTGAGAGAGCATGAAGAGATAAGGATAGGGCGTATCCTTTCTTCCAATCCCGGAAAACTCAAAGCCGAGAAAAGGTTTTCCATTCATGTATGCAATGATTCCTGATACCTGCGTTCCTCGACTCAAAAACCGATCGACAAGACCTATATTCTGAAAGAGCTCCATCGAGCGCGCCTGAATCGCTAAGGCTCTTGATTCAATAACTCGAGCTGAGTTCTCATCAATAATTCGAAACTTGATTCCTTGTAGCGCTAAAAGGTGCGCAAGCATTAATCCCGTTGGACCTGCGCCCACGATCAACACATCGAAATTTTCGGGCGGTGCTTGTGAAGTCATTTGATGCCCTTTCACGCCGCCTCCGAATATACCTCGATCAGCGATCTAAAAATGCTGAATTAGATAGAGCAAAATGAGGCCGAAAGCGAGCGTCGCAATGATGCTTTTTGTGACAAATGCGACAATCACCGAGCAGCCAGCAACAACCAGTTTTTGCTTAAGAACTTGGGGATCGGACTGAGCCGAAAGAATGCTGTTTGCGATGATCGCCGTGAACGTCGCCGGCGCCAGCAGCTTCAGCAAACCCTCTGGAATTCGAGCGGCGAATTTTCTTCCGTGACTGCTAATAAATGAATAGCGATACGCGAACGTGATCCCGCCCAATAATAGCATCGCGATGACAATGGACGCATGGCTCATCGTAGACTCCGCATTTCAAAGAAATACGCAAGAATACTTGCGCAGAGAATCGCGAAAAAAATCCCGAGGCCAAACGGCAAACTTTGAAACAAGAAAACGAATACGATCGCGAAGAGCGAAGCCAGATGTGCGAATTTCGTTTTGCTTACTGAGAAAACGAGCGGCATGAACATCAGCGGAATCGAAAAACCCAGGTTCCATGAACTCGGAATCACATGACCAAAAGCAATTCCGGCGGCCGTCGACGCTACCCAGAACGACCAAGTGAACATTCCCGAACCGAAATAAAACCAAGGCTGGAGCTCTTCAGGAATCTCACGAATCTCGTCGGCTTCGGCGAGAGATACCGCATAGAGCTGATCCGTTAAAAGGTACGCGAGGACTAGGCGCCAACGTCTTGGAAAAGTAGACAGCTGATGGGTCACGCCAGCGCTGTAAATCAAGTGCCTCGCATTGACGATGTTTGATCCAAGCACCGCCTGAAGCGATGATTGTAGATGCGTGAATAGATCGATAAACACGAGCTGTGATGAGCCCGCGAAAACGACGATCGAAAACAGAATCGTCAGCCACCACGGAAAACCGACGTTGGTTGCGATCGTCGCATACAGAACGCCGAAGGGAACAATTCCGCCGAAGTACGGAAATGTCGCACGAAACCCTTGTCTGAAAACCTGATTACGAGATGTCATGATCCAACGGCAGCAAGAGCAGGAAGCGCTGCTCGAATTCCATCGAGCACGAACTGAACTGCAATGGCCGCAAGCACGACACCCATCAAACGAGAAAAGACGTTAATCCCCGTCTGGCCCAAGATTCCGATCAGACGTGGTGCTTCGCGGAGTGTGAGATACATGGTCAAGCCGGTGATTGAAATAGCACCATAAAGAGCTGCCTGCCGCGTGAGTGTCTCTGCTTGATCGGCCAACATGAAAACGGAAACGATCGAACCTGGTCCAGCCAATAACGGAATACCGAGAGGGAAAACAGCAATGTCTTCTTTTTCGACGCCCTCTTGTTCTTCTTCTTCGGTTTGTTTTGTCCGAGACGGTCTGGCGTTGACCATGTCAAAAGCGATGAAGAACAAAAGAATTCCGCCGGCAATTCGAAGAGCCGGAAGCGTAATGCCATACATACGGAAAATGAAGGCTCCGACGAGTGCCGAGCCCGCAAGAATACCGGCCGCGGTGATCGATGCACGCCTTGCCATGTTCCGGCGGCGTTCAGAAGACTCATTCACAGTCATGGCCAAGAATGGCCCAACCGCCCCCAACGGATTAACGATCGTAAACAAAGTTGAAACTGCGACAAAAAGAAACGCATCCATCGCAGCCAGTATGAAGACTTTTAGACCCTGTGTCTATTCCCTCCATATGCGGGGAACAAAACGAAGACTCCGAGGTCAGACTTACTCCGGTGAGGCGAGACGAGTAAATTCAAAGTGTCATGAAAGGGGGTATTTATGTTTTCTCTGAGAACACACAACGTACTCGACTACTTTATCGGCGCATTCTTGGTCGTCTCCCCTTGGATTTTTGGGTTCGACGGGGTCACCGCAGCTCGTAGTGTCTTTCTTGTGGGCGGTATCGCTCTGATTGGATACAGCTTGCTGACGAACTACTACTATTCCGTCGCGCGCATCATTCCACTCGGTGTCCATATGGCTTTCGATGCCATTCTGGGTGTCGTCTTTATTTTGGCTCCGGCTCTCTTCGGCTACCGCGAGTTCTTGACCCAGGGTCAATACGCCGCGCACGTCGTGCTCGGCATTGGCGCCGTCGGTTTAGTCGCACTGACCAGACCTCGTACCGAAGCAGCGAAAACCCCAGCTGAAAGAGCGGCCATCGCTCACGACGTCCCGCTTCCTCACTGATTCCTCATTGATAATGATGGGGTTGCCAGCAGAAACATCGCAAGCTGCGAGAGTTTCTGCTGGTTTTTTAGAGAGTGATTCTGAAGATCGAATCAAAGAGAAAATAGATTCCACCGCAGACGGCGAAAACCGCAAAAATCCAAGAGCCGCCAAAGACATTGAACATCAGAAACTTGCTACGCTCTTCTTCTTTCAAAGAAAACAAACGCTCTTTCCACATCGAGAAAATCAATACTCCCGCAAGAAAAAGACAGAGACCAAGAACGAGCTTCAAATTTGAAGCATCACTAAAGAAGGCTGGAGCAGGAAGCGGCTGAAGGGAGACTTGAAAGTTCATAAGAAAGCGACCTCGAGATATGAAATGAATGTGTTGATTCGCCAATATGAGAATACGGGACCGTCTCAACAGACCCGAGTGAAATTTCAGAGCGGATTTTTAGTAAGGAAAAGGCGAACTATGTCAGAAGCTGCTGAAACTCAGCTTCACTCAGCTCGCCCTGATAAAGATCATAGATTCCGTCTTGCTCTCGCGCAAATGAAGAGGCACTGGCTCCAACATCGCTAAAAGCTTTCTTTGCGAGTTCAGAATAGAAGCGTTGAAGCTTTGCATTCTCTTTAATCTCAAGCTCAAGACGCGCAGCCAATAGCAACGCTTCTGTCCGCGGCAGTTTTCGCGGAGCCTTGGCTTCGGGCATTTTCAAGAGTGGGACCGTCGCAAGGCCTAAGAATAAAGCCCAAGCACAAAAACGACGGTACGACGACATACGCTCTGGAATTGAAAGCAAGTACGCTATGGCGTGCTCGGCATCATCTTTTAGTGATGACAAAACTTCGCCTCGATCATGAACAAAGAAACGTCTTGAGAGCTCATCTCCCGTTTGATCTTTCAGAATGTTAATCTTCTGCAAGAACAACCCAAAGCGAGCGCCGCTTGCGATTTTCAATCGCGAAAGTTCACTTTGGGTCAGGCGATAGTCGAGAGCGCGAGCACGAACGAGCCGTGTCAGCATTTCACCCACGACTCCGGCAACGAAGAAGCAGTAAGCATTGAGTTCGCCAAGATTGCGAACACGCAACTCTCCCCGTTCTTTCTTTTTTCCCGTGAAGTGTTTCATGCCGGCACTCATGCTCAACACCGGTTTGCGAACAGCGTCGCATTCGGGCTCTGGCAGAGCATGAAGTTCATTGAACAAACGTGCGGCATCTTTGATCAAAAGCGCTTCGCTCTCAGGAATATCTTTCGGAAACTCTGCGATCCAATTCTGAACAGAATCTGCGCTAGGTTTTGAGCGCAAAAATCCGTCGAAGGTATTGAAG
>DATLHP010000276.1:0-3439 GCA_035539835.1 Bdellovibrionales bacterium | reverse complement strand
TCGTAGCCGTGATCGATCATGTATCGAGTGACGCCGAAGCTCGGGCGGGCGGGCACAGGGCTAAGTCCAATCACTGCGATTCGTTTCGAAGTTTCGAGAATGGTTTTGATTTCTGAGTCGTTCATCGCGCCTCCAAGAAAGGAAATGAGATTGTCTCATTTCCGTGTCTCGTCGTGAAACGTTCTTTCGTGGGACAGCGTGTATCTCAAATCGCTGCGCTTTAATGTCACGTTTATAGATTTTGTCGGTGAATTGAACAGATTCGCTTCACCAACCTTTGGCATAGGCCGAAAAGTCTAGAGGAGATCGAGGGGTTCGAATGGCTTCCATGATTCTAAATCTAAAGAGAATCAGTTCAGTCTGCCTTCTTGTGGTTGCAGTCGGTTTTACCGCGTGCACGAAGAAAGAGGAGTCTTCGACGATTTCAATGCGATTTGGTGACTGGAATGAGATTCGCGCCAAAGACATCGCTTATCGAAGCAAGGTGAGTTCACTCGCTACACCAAGTGCCGCAACCATGAATCTTTTGGTCGTCTCGGTCAGTGGCGCGCCCGCAGACTTCAAGTGGGATCGACATTCGCAGCCGAATCCAGAGTCCGCGACACCGCCCTCATCGGTTTCGATCGATAGTGTCATGTCAGGTCGTTCTACCATTCAGGTTTTGGCCGTTTTTGAAGGCGCCGACGGAATGGAATTTTACTACGGATCAAAGGACGCCGACGTCGCGCCGATGAAAGAAACGGCTGTCGATCTCACGATCACCAACGCTGCAGCGACTGCGAATGGTGGCAAAGTGAAGAACGGCGAATTTGTTGGCCGGTTCTTGCCGGCATCAGGCGAGACGCCGCCGACGGGTAGAATCAACTTTTTATTCAATCCACCCAGCGGAAAACCAATGGTGGTTCATCAGACCGAAATGTTCAATGGTTGGGTGAATCTGTTTTCTTTGGATTCGAATATTCTGACTTACTCTTCGAGCAATGCTGCGATCACGAAACTTCTCGCCAATGTATCACTCATGAATGATGGGCTCTATAACTCGAGCAAACTCAGTCGCTCAATGCGCGTTGTTGTTCCGGCTCATTGGAACAATGATAGCCATAGCGATGGGGTCTATGAAATGGAGGCGCGTGGTGGACGCGTCGTCAACATTGGCTTCTTTGGACCGGGTGCTGCGAACCAAAAAGTTTGCTTTGACGGAATTCAATCCAGTTCTGAAATCGCTTCTGCCGATGCGATCGACGATCTGTACACATCAAGCGCGCATGACGCTCCAGTTCGATGGATTGGGCATCAGACACCACCAGCGCCAAATCCGAATCCCGCGTATGCATACATTGCAGGTGTTGGATCTTCTGCATTCAAAGGTGGGGTGAATCTTCGAACGGATAGTTCGTGCGCTGATGAAACGGGTTCGTACAAAGAATTCGTCAACTTCATCAGCGTTGATCCTTTGATGCTCGCGCATTCGGATTCGATCGTTCCTTTTAGAGGCCCATTCCGTGCGGTTTCAACCGAGTACGGATATCCACAGTGGCTCGAACTCGAGGAACAATCGGGAACAACGTATACCGTTACCTGGAAAATGTTGCCGGGGATGGCAGACGCAGCGTTCGGCGGAGCAACGCTCTTTTACCGCGAATTGACTTCGGGCAATCCGTGGGAAGATTCAGAGTTGAGAGCGGATGATGGGCTCAACTGTGAGGCGATGGCGGCAGGTTCATTTAGTCCGGTGTTCAAATCAAAGAGCGTTTCGCTTGCGAGCGAAAGCAGTTCGATTTCCGGCGTGTCAAACCCATCGAATTTGCAAGTCGTCGTGTGTGCTAAAGACAAGAGCGGCAAGTATTACTCAAGCGCCATCATGGGGACTTACCAGTCGGGTGGATCAACGCCGCCGCCAACACCTCCATCGAACTATCGAATTATTTTCGACGACGGCGTCACTCTAGCTGCATCAATGTTTAGCGGTATCTGTTATGCCGCCCGCGTGCAAGCGCTCGATATCTACGGAAATCCGATCGTCGTCGGCGCTGACACTGAAGTCACTTTGGGCCAAAACGGAAATCCGATCGGATTTGCAAACACTTCCGACTGCAGCAGTTCGAGCAGTATGAAAACTGTGACGATTCCGAGTGGATCTTCGACCAATAACTCCATCATCTACATTCTGGTCATGACATACGGTGCAAACATGTGCGACGTCGGAATTCAGCCATCAGGCGGCAGTACGGTTGTGCACGAATGTGATGTACAGGACTTTGCGCGACTGAATCTGCAAACCTATGCGGGCGGCATTAAAGTTACAGTGGAAGATTCTGGTTATTCGCCGATTTCGTTTCCGTTTGATCTCGTCTTTGATGTGACTCTGACGGCTGGATGCACCATCAGCGGCAGCTCAAACTATGCTGCTGTGGTGACGGCGGGCAACTCGTCTTATAGCTCTGCCGCAGTCGTCGGTACTGGCTGTACTGCGACGATTGCACCACAGCCTGGAGCGTATTACACGATTCCGAGTTCAATGGTCCAGGGGGCTGCTGCCTTCTAGTCGCGTCGATGCAAAATTCTTCTCGAGTCGTCTTTCTTTGAGGCGGCTCATTTTGGTATTTCCATAAATCAGTTTTACTCCGAATCCGCGTTTACCGATGAGTTGATGACGTGTTGTCGGGGGTTTTCACATGCTTACAATGATTCAAATTAAGCGTGGTATCGCGTCGCTTTTTTTGATTCTCGTCGTTTTCGCGCTCGGCGCATGTGCGAAGAAGCAAGAGACATCAACGGTCTCGATGCATTTCGATAACTGGAACGATATCCGCGCCAAAGACATCGCTCGTCGTAGCAAAGTTTCATCTCTCGGGGCGCCTGAAAAAGCAGATCTTCATATGGTCGTCGTCTATGTTGGCGATGCCGCAAAAAACTGGAATCGCAGAACAGATTCAGAAGAGCCTCCAACAGACTTTACTTTCGATGGAGTTCCATCGGGAAAAGTGGGTGCGCAAGTTTTGGCGTTGTATGAAACGGCCAACGGAATGGAATTTTACTACGGTTCAGGCGAGGCCGAAGTAAAGCCTACACAGACTTCTGAACTTTCGATCACGGTTGTGAATGTCGCCGTCGATTCGAATCTGAAGCAAGGTGATTTCGTTGGCCGCTTTATTCCCGAAACCGGCACTCCACCGACAGCGCGTGTGAAATACGTCTTTAATCCACCCGGTGGAAAGCAAATGGTGGTTCACCAGGGAGAAATGTTCTCTGGCTGGATGCAGCTCTTTTCTTTGAGTTCAAGTATCTTGAGTTACTCTTCAGACAACGCCGTTGCGAACGAACTTTTGAAGAGCGCAACGATCATGAATAACAATCTATTCAGCGCATCGAAACCTGGCCGTGCAATGCGAATTGTGGTGCCAGCACATTCATTGAATGACAGCCATGACTATGGTGT
>DATLHP010000275.1:0-5807 GCA_035539835.1 Bdellovibrionales bacterium | reverse complement strand
TACCACTCGAGCATCGTGAACTCAGGATTGTGAGTGCGGTCGATACCTTCGTTACGGAAGTTCTTTCCGATCTCATAAACCTTTTCGAAACCGCCGACGATGAGACGCTTCAAATAGAGCTCAGGCGAGATCTTCATGTAGAGCTTCATGTCGAGTGCGCGATGCAGAGTCGAGAACGGATACGCGGCAGCTCCGCCGTAGATCGGC
Organism: Bdellovibrionales bacterium; assembly: GCA_035539835.1. Lineage (GTDB taxonomy): Bacteria > Bdellovibrionota > Bdellovibrionia > Bdellovibrionales > JAMPXM01 > DATLHP01. The sequence continues at coordinate 5,600 of DATLHP010000275.1, read as the reverse complement.
TGAAGCACTGGTGTTTCAACTTCGAGAAAGCCGCGTGAGTTCAGCCACGAGCGAATTTCAGCGATGATGCGCGAGCGTTTTTTGAAAACCTCTCGAGAATCAGCGTCAGTGATGAGATCGAGGTGGCGATGGCGATACTTGATCTCGACATCGGCGATGCCGTGATACTTCTCTGGCAAAGGCTCGAGGGTCTTGCAGAGCATTTTAAACTCTTTGCAGTGAAGCGATGTTTCGCCCTTCTTCGTTTTGAAGACGTAACCACGAACACCGATCATGTCGCCGATATCCATGTTGTCGAATGCAACCTGGTCTTGCGGCTCGAGTTCTTCGCGCTTCAAGTAGCACTGAATGTTTCCGCTTTGATCTTGAATGTTGAAGAACGCGGCCTTCCCCATCGGACGCTTGGTCATCAAACGACCAGCGATGCGATAGTTAGTGCTCTCCATCACCTGTCCGACATCGAGTTTCGAGTCGAACTCGCGAACCAAATCGCCGGCGTGGGCGTTGCGTTCGAAATTGTGCGGATACGGATCGATGCCGGCCGCGCGCAGATCATTGAGTTTTTTTCGTTTCTCGGCGCGCAGTGGATTTTCAGTGCTCATTGAAACAATAGCCTTTGGTTCTTAGAGAGTTTTGCCAGCGAACAAGTCTTGAACACGGTGAAGAAGCTCAATCGCCTCAGCCTTCGGACGTTGGAACGCGTTTCGACCCATGATCGATCCGAACGCTCCGCCCTGAGCCATGCCCTTGATTTCTTCGAGTAGTTCGTTGGTCGTCTTTGTTTCGCCACCCGAGAAGATGACAATACGGCGGCCAGCAAAGCATGAATCGACGACGTGCTTGATACGATCAGACATCTTGTCGACTTTGATGTTCTCTGATTCGTAGACCTTGCGAGCAGCATCTTGCTCGATGTGCGAAGAAGGTGGTTTCACTTTCACGATGTGAGCGCCCAACTGACATGCGATCTGCGCACCGTAAGCGATAACGTCGATCGCAGTCTCGCCTGCTTTCGAAAGTTGTTCGCCGCGCGGGTACGACCAGATGATGACTGCGAGGCCGGCTTTCTTCGCCTCTGCCGTTGCATGCGCAATCTCTTCGTACATTTGTTTGCGATCAGACGATCCCGGATAGATCGTGAAACCGATTCCGGCACAACCCAAGCGAAGCGCATCGTCGACATGCGAAGTGAGCGCCGAGATCGGAGCTTTCGGATTGTAGAGCGTGTCTGAGTTGTTGATTTTCAAAATCAGCGGAATCTCGCCGGCGAATTCACGGGCGCCTGCTTCGATGAAACCGAGTGGTGCCGCATAAGCGTTGCAACCTGACTCGATCGCGAGGTTGAAGTGATAGGCAGGATCGTAACCCGCTGGGTTTTTTGCAAAGCTGCGCGCTGGCCCGTGTTCGAAACCTTGATCGACAGGCAGGATGACGAGCTTTCCAGTGCCAGCAAGGCGGCCATGATTCATCAATCGTGCAAGATTGGCGAGGGTTCCCGGATTGTCGGACCCGTACCAGCTCAGGATTTCTCTAACTCTTGGTGTCATCTAGCCTCCGAAATGGACGAAACAAGCTCGTTTTCGCTTTGTAAAAACGGCCTCCAAAATTAGTGTCTAAGCGCATTTAAATCAAGGCTACAGAGGAGCCGCCGAACGTTCGGCCCCTCGCGTTGACACTCATTTACCCACGTGTCAGTGTTCGACCCCTTACTCCATAGGAGATTCCGATGATGACGACAGCTGAAGATACCGTACTCGTTCGCGCGGAGATGACGCCAAACCCGCAGACCTTCCGCTTTGTCACAAATCGCATCCTGACGGAGCAGCCCGCGGAATTCAAAACCGCTCAAGAGACCACGACTGCTCCCCTGGCCCGTAAGCTCTTTGGCTTTCCTTGGACAGCCGGCGTTTTCATCGGTCGCGACTTCGTGACTGTGACTAAGCAAGAATGGGTCGATTGGGAGACTCTGGCAGAACCACTCGCAGGCCTCATTCAAGAGCATCTCGAGCGCGGCGAAGTGATTATGCAGCCAAAGACCGAAGCGGCTTCGACTGCGACGGGTTCGGATTCAGCAGACGTTGTGCGTATTAAACAAGTTCTCGATCAAGAGATTCGCCCAGCTGTGGCGATGGATGGCGGCGATATCGTTTTCCATAAATTCGAAAACGGGATCGTTTACCTTTTCATGCAAGGTTCTTGCGCCGGCTGCCCAAGCTCGACGATGACCCTCAAGATGGGCATCGAGACGCGCCTCAAAGAAGCCGTCCCGAGCGTCGTCGAAGTCGTCTCGATGTAATTCGGCTTAGTCGCCGCGCCAAACTTGGCATTTAGAACGATTGGCCTCTTCTATCAGCTGAGGTCTTGTCTTGTGGAGCCCGTATCCTCGCAAGAAATCAGCTTCCAGTTCCTTCGGACATTGGCCGCAATAGGTATTGCCCATGAATCGTTGTTTATAGCCATTCTCTGACGTGCAGAACTGCGCGATACCTTCGCTGTAGCCAGCGTCGTAGGCTGCGCGCTCTGTATCGACCGAAGGGCTTTCACAAGAGCCTTGGTGGCGATTGAATTCGTCTTTGAGATATCCGCGTCGACCATCGGATTCGCCAAGTTTGCGCCAATCTTTATCGCTGCATTTTTCTTGGCTCGCACAGGATGCAAGAATCACCGTCAAGAAGAAGTACGCTCCTACTTTCAGCATGAACTCCACTCCTAGTAGCCGCGTCTTTTGCGCAAAAGTTCATCGTTCTGGCGTTTGAGCGCTTCGTTTTGACGAATGATTTCTTCATTCTGAAGACGCAGTTTCTCTTGCTCTTCACGCAGTTGCTTTTGCTGATGCTCGGCCTTACCGACGTTGTAGCCCGATAGAAATGCAGGTTCTAAATCTTTTGGACATTGATTGTGATAGTAGGCGTCTCGTTGACCTGCCTCGAGACCGCTCGTGTATGTGCAATACTCTTTGATGCCGCCGGCATATCCAGAAGCATAGGCTTCATTATCAACCTTCACTCCGAAGTCTCTGCAGGTGCCAGCATCACTACCGATCGACGCATAGGAACCAGAGCGTCCGTCGTCCCACCCTCGGCGGCTCCAATCGATCTGCTCACATTTTTCTTTCGTCATACAAGCAACGAGCGATGTACTCGCGAGGAATAGTAGCAAAATGTTTTTCATTATTTTACCCAGCGGACTTTGGTGGTGGCAGACTCGATTGAAACCATCTCGTCGGCGAAACGTTTCATGGCTTTGCGTGCAAACTCTTCGGGCGGCATATCGAAGTCACCGAGACATGCCGTGCGTACCGGCGTGCCTTCGTTGGTGACGTTCACTGCGAAGTGAATCATCGACGAAATCGGAGTGACGGTCGCAATCGAGATACTGAGTTTGCCTGGTCCGAAAAAAAGATCGTCGCCTTCTCTGCGGAATTGCGCCGCGATCTGCGGGTCGTTAACGAATTCGCGAACGAGCTCGAGACAGATGCTGGCAAAAAGACGTTGAAGCGCCACCGCAGCGAGAAGCGATGAATTGAATTTTTCGATGATGAAATGAACCATTTGATCGCCGGCGATAGTTTCACCAGCGAGAAGATCTTCGCCATCGACCATGTGATCGCGTGGAATATTGCAGCTGCCAACCCATGCCACAATCGAATCACCTTGAACTCCGTGATCAAGATATCCAAAGAGCGAGCGCAGCTGCGAGCCGTCGTACGGGAATTCATTGTTTACGAAGATCGATTTCATTGCCGTCCCATCGCACGATTGAAGCGTTGGCAAGACTCGCATTGGCCACACGGCTCTTGGCCATCCAGATAACACGGCCACATCAAATTGAACGGCGCACCGACTTCTCTGCCCTGCTTAACGATCTCTGTTTTGTTCAAATGCGTGGTGAAGCATTTTGCTTCGACGTGATTCGACGTCGAATACTTAAACGATACGGTCAAAGCATCGAGATATTCTTGAGTGTTATCTGGAAACGTCGCGCCTTCTTCGATATTGAACCCCGGTACAACCCAGTCAGCCTTAAGCCCTTCAGCATATGCCGCAGCGATATTCATGAAGATACCATTGCGGTTCGGAACCCACACCGCTTTCGCCGTTTCATTGGAAGTTTTCAGATCATCCATTGAAACACTTGAGCCCTTTGGAATTTGGGCTGAGCGATTAACAAGCGCTGTATTCGTGAAGTCGCTGAACCAACGAAGATCGACCACTTTGTGTGGAACTCCAGCGTACTCTGCGATGAGTCCTGCTCGTTCGATTTCACGAGGAGCGGCACGCTGACCGTAATCAAAGGTCAAAGCGAGCAAAACCCGAGATTTCTCTCGGGCTTCGTAAAGGTTCACGGTTGAATCGAGTCCGCTTGAGAGCAGGACGACAGAGGTCTTGGACATTCAGATTACTTAGTGCCTTTTGTCGTCTTTTTGCGTTTTGATTTTTTTGGCTCTTGTGATGACGCCAACATATCTTCGGCGGGTTGCGAGACCGTCGCTTCAGTCATACTTGCCGAAGCCTCTGCCGGATGCGCATCAAGTTCTGGCTCTTGTTCGGTCGTCTTCTTCGGAGTGAGCGTAATGTCTTTCAACCAGGCCGGGCTGTACGGACGCTCAGCGACCTGTTGACGAATCATCTCGGCGCGCTCAAGCACGCGACGACCGACTTTTTGTACGACGTCTTGTGATTCTTTGAAATTGAAGTCTTTGAGATTCAAACCGCGATGCTGAAGCCCGAGCAAAACCTGATCGAGTTTATCTTCGAATGTCTTTTCGATTTTGGCGCGAAGCGCTTCGGTACGTGATGACATGCAATCTCCTCAAACGGGAAGAGGTTCAACAGACGCCGGAATCTGTAACATGGACGAAAACCTTCGGCAATCCGAAGGGATGCTTGTGTAAGCAATGACTCAAACAGGAAGCTTTTGTTACGACAAACGAAGGTCTTGAACCAATAGCTGAAGGCTCTTGGTTCCATTGAAATAGTTCCACTGCGGCTCAACAAGGACATCGACGAGGCGATTCTCATCGAGCCCTTCTGCGAGCGCAGAATGCCCTTTAGGTGGAGAAAACCATAGGCCGATACGCGAGATGACCCCTTGAGCGAATGTCAGGCGGAAATGACCACCTTTCAGCGAACGAACCGCCTTTAGATGAACTCCGCGGATACAAAAAACCGGAGCCGCGAACTGAGCGCCAAATGGGCTTAAATGCTCATACCAAGACATGAATGACGGACTCAGGTCAGCAAGCTCAGCTTCAGCATCGAAGAGCCACACACGAGGTTCAGCCTCGACATTCTTTGTTTCAAAAAAGCGGTCCAGCGCTTCGCCAAAAGCCGCCGCTTGGTCGACCTTCAATTCAAACCCAGCCGCCACAGCATGACCGCCGAATTGATCGAGATGATCGCGAGCAGAACCCATTGCATCGAGAGCATTGAGTCCGCGACCCTCTGGCATGCGAGCGCTTCCGACGATAACGCCCTCTTCTTCGCTGAGACTTCCGACGAACGCCGGTAAGCCAAACTCTTGGCAAAGCTTCGTTGCTACGAGCCCGACGATGCCGCGATGGAAATTTTTTGAATGAACGAAAATGCTGCTCTTCGGAG